>DATHSA010000074.1:0-12997 GCA_035464675.1 Acidimicrobiia bacterium | reverse complement strand
GCATCGATGATCACGCCCGCCGAGTTGGGCGAGTCCCATACCTCGAGCTTCACCTCGGCGTTGAGGGGCACGTCGCCGAAGGACTTGCCCTCGAGCCGGATGTACGCCCACTTGCGGTCGGTGAGCCAGGCCACGTAGTCGGACGGTCCGATGTGGACGTCGTCCTCGCCGATCCCGTTTGTCAGCTGTGATGTGACCGCCTGGGTCTTCGAGACCTTCTTCGACTCGAGACGCTCCCGCTCGAGCATGTTCTTGAAGTCCATGTTCCCGCCTACGTTGAGTTGGTAGGTGCGCTCCAACTCGACCCCGCGGTCCTCGAAGAGACGGGCCAGCACCCGGTGCATGATCGTGGCGCCGACCTGCGACTTGATGTCGTCTCCGATGATGGGGACCCCGGCCTCGTGGAAGCGGCGAGCCCACTCGGGATCGGACGCGATGAACACCGGGATGGCGTTGACGAAGGCCACCCCCGCTTCGAGGGCGGCTTCGGCGTAGAACCGGACAGCCGCTTCGGACCCGACCGGCAGGTAGGAGACGAGGACGTCGGCCTCCGCCTCACGCAGCGCGGCCACGACGTCCACCGGCTCCTCGGCCGATTCCTCGACCATCATCCGGTAGTACTTGCCGAGTCCGTCGAGCGTCGGCCCGCGCTGCACCATGATTCCGGTGTCGGGCACCTCGGCGAACCGGTAGGTGTTGTTGATGCCGGCCCACATGGCCTTGCTCAGGTCCTGGCCGACCTTCGTGGCATCCACGTCGAACGCAGCGACGAACTCGATGTCGCGGATGTGGTACCCACCGAGTTCGACGTGCATCAGTCCGGGGATCGTCATGCCCGGCTCGGCGTCCACGTAGTAGTGGACACCCTGGATCAGTGAGTTGGCGCAGTTGCCGACTCCGGCGATCGCCACCCGTACCTTGTCCATCTCGTCCTCCCTCTCCTCAGGAATCCGTCGAGGCGGTCGCCTCGTGCGATGCGTCCTCCGATCGTTCGGACGCGATCAGCTCGTCGAGCCAGACGACATCGGCCTCGGCGGCACGCACTCCGTGTTCCATCAGGGAGTGGGTGTACCGGTCGATGCGATCAGCGGTCTTACGCAGAGAATTCCGAGCCGTGGCGATCCGCTCCCGGAGGACGGCCTTGCGTCGCTCCAGGAAGCCGATCCGCGCCTCGGGCTCCATGTACCGAAAGAAGGCAAGGCGGACCCGGAAGGCGGTGGTGTTCTCCACCTCGGATGCCTCGTCCTCGAGTATCTGCTGGAAATGCTCTTTCCCCTCGGCCGTGATGCGGTACTCCTTGCGCCGCCCGGAGCCGGGGGTGACCTCGACATATCCGGCCTTGTTCAGCCGTCGCAGGGCGGGGTAGACCGAGCCGAACGAGATCCGCCAGAAGCCGAGGTCCACGAGCCGTTGCTTCAGCTCGTAGCCATGCATCGGCCCCTCACGGAGCAGTCCGAGGATCGCCATGTCCAACATTGTGAAGATCGTTATATCGGACCGATATATCGATTGTCAATCTCGGGCTGTGGAAAAGTTTCGCGAGTTCTGAAGCCGGGAGGGTGAAGACGGAGGCTCGCGGCGAGGTCGCGGGCTCGGCGACGCGCCGTTCTCAGTACTCCCCTGCAAGCTTCGTGTGGTCCCACGACACGACCCGGTCCGGCTCCACGATCACCGCCGTGTTCTTGGGAGCAAAGCGCCCGAACGCCTCCTCCAGAGCCTCGGGTGCAAGGTCGACCGGGTCGGGGCCAACCATTGGGTACCGCGCCGCCAGCCGCCGGTACGACTGGAGGACGTAGGAGCGATCCTCGACGCCGTCGACGAGGCGGGCCGTGCCCTGGATCATGACCCCCTGGAGCTCGGCGTAGGCCAGGCCGCGTTCGACGAGGACCGTGATCCTCGGGTCGCGACGCAGGTTGACGATCTTCTGGCTCTTGGTGAACGAGCGAAAGACGACCTTGCCTTCCTCCATGAAGTACCACATGGGGACGGTGTGGGCCCGTCCACCGCGGCCCAGCGTCGTCACGATGAGCGTCTTCTCCTCTTCGAGAAAGGACGCGAGTTCCTCGGAAGTGAAGGAGATGTCTCTTCGCGCCATGGCGGGGACGGTAGCGGTCGCGGTCGGGGGACCGCGGTGGAGCCACTGCCTACGATCTGCCAATGCAGGCGGGTCTTTCAGAACGAGGCTTCATCGGTCCGACAAGCGTGCTCGAGCCGTCCGAGTGCCGGGCGCTCCTGTCGATGATCTCCGACGACCCGGCCCCTCTCGACTGGATCAAGGGACGGGCCGCGACCTCCCGCCTGATCTACGAGGTGGCGACCCGCCGGGAGGTGCTCGACCCCGTCGAGGCGGTCCTCGGACCGAATGTCCTCCTGTGGGGTGCATCGCTGGCGACCAGGGATCCGGGCGCCGTCCATCCGCCCCACGTCGACATCGAGACCTCGGCTTCCGACAGCCGGGCCGTGTCGGTGTGGATCGGGCTCGAGAACACGGTTCGAGAGTCGGCCCTGTGGCTCGTAGGCGGCTCACACCGGTTCGGTGAGACCATCCAGCAGGTCGCTGCCGCAGAAGGCCGTCGTCGGGGTGAGTACGGCCGCGACGACCTGTTGGTGTGGGCGCGTCGCCGGGATCCGGCTGCAGATCTGGTCCATCTGGACATGGGCGATGGGCAGGCGGTCTGGTTCGACGGGAGGCTGTGGCACGGCTCGGACAACCAGTCCGGGCGCCGGCGGACCGCCCTTCTGTTGCAGTACGCGGCGGCGGAAACCCCGATCCGGATCCCTGATCTCACTGTGCTCGAGCATCCGTTCCGGCTCGAGACCGATCCGCGACCCCCTTGCATCGTCGTGGCCGGAGATGGACATGGCGATGTCAACCGCATCGTGCCCCCGCCTCCACCTGCGAGAACTCTCCTGCCGGCGCTGTCGAGCTGGGTGCGGGAGCTCGAGCTGCCCCTCGGACTGGAGGAGTCGGCCGACTTCACTCCCCACCACATCTTCCGCGGCTCCACACCCAACACGGTGTGGCTGTCGTGTCACGCCTCGGCGCTCGCCGGGGGCGCCTCCCCGCACGAGCCCCACACCCACGACGACGACGAGGTATTGGTCGTGCTCGAAGGTGAGGCCGAGTTGATCATCGGCGACGATTCGGATCGCAGGACGGTTCCGGCTCCCGCCGGGACTCTCGCGTGGTATCCGTCGGGCTTCCCCCACACCCTCCGCGGCGCCGGCGACCGCCCGGTGAACTACCTGATGCTCAAATGGACCTCGGCTGGGGAACCGGTCACCGAGCCGATGCCCGCAGGGGTCTTCGACCTCGGTGGGATCCGGGTGGGCGGGGATGGCGGCTTCCGCCACGCACCCGTGCTCGACGGAGGTTCTGCTCAGCTCTCCAGGCTCGAGTGCCATCTGAGCGAACTCGATCCCGGCGCCGGGTACGACCCACATGTCGACGCCCACGACGTCGCGATCCTGCTGCTGGCGGGATCCGTCGAGACGCTGGGGGTGACAGTGGCCGCTCCGGCAATCGTGTTCACCGCAGGCGGATGGCCCCACGGCATTCACAACTCCGGTGACGAGATCGCTCGGTACGCCGTGTTCGAGTTCCACGGCAGGGGGCCGCTGATATCGCTCGCCGGCGGCCCGTTCGTCGCCTCGCCGCCTCCAGTGCCGGATCGTGGCCCGGAGCCCCCGACGCAGTCCCTCGTTCGAAGGGCGCGAGTGGGCGCATGGTCCACCGGGGGCCGCCTGCTGCGTCGCTTTCCTCGCCTCAAGTCGGCTCTCAGGGCGGTGTTGGGACGCCTCTCACCATGGCGCTGACCGGCTGCCAAGGCCACCACGACACCTATCATGGGGACTGCGCCGGACGGCCGACCCATGCGGCCGATCCAGGGATGCGCACCACACAGATCTGACGCGCGATGTTCCCCCAACCGGTGACGGTGGGGAGAAAGGCAGAGAGATGCGCGACGAGACCCGCGACAAGGTGACCGCTCCCGCGGTCCGCGCCGCCAAAGGTGGCCCCAAGCTCCGAATGATCACGGCGTACGACGCCCCGTCGGCGCGCATCGCCGACGACGCCGGGGCGGACATCATCCTGGTGGGCGACTCCGTGGCCAACGTGGTACTCGGACGCGAGACCACCCTGACCGTGACGGTCGACGACATGGTCCATCACACGAAGGCCGTGAGTGGCACGGCCCCGGCCGCCCTGGTCGTCGGCGACATGCCATGGATGTCCTATCACGTGTCCATCGAGGACACCGTGCGCAACGCCGGACGCCTCGTTCGCGAGGGAGGTGCCGAAGCGGTCAAGCTCGAGGGCGGGCGGAAGCGGCTCCCGATGATCGAAGCGGTGCTCGACGCCGAGATCCCGGTGATGGGCCACGTCGGGCTGACGCCCCAGTCCGTGCACGCCATGGGCGGGTACCGGGTGCAGGGCAAGCAGGTCGAAGCGGCTCGGGCCCTGATGGCCGACGCTCGCGCGCTCGACGAAGCCGGGGTGTTCTCGATCGTCCTCGAGGGTGTGCCCGACGTCCTGGCCGAGTTGATCACCAAGGAGGTCGGCGCCCCTACGATCGGAATCGGCGCGGGCGCCAAGGTCGACGGCCAGGTGCTGGTGTTCCACGATCTGCTGGGCCTCGGTCGCGGCAGGCTGCCCAAGTTCGTCCGGCAATACGCCGATCTGAGTGGCATCGCCACCGAGGCGGTGGCGAGGTGGTTCGAGGACGTCCAGAAGGGCGACTTCCCCTCCGATGCAGAGACGTATCACATGCCCGAAGAGGTGGCGCGGGCACTCCTGAGTGACGAACTCCACGAAGAGTGACCTCGTGGGCGGCCGCCGGCGATGGATGGCCGCCGTTGCCTTCGCCCTGGGGATCCTGACGGTCGCGGCGATCGCCTTGCTGCTGCTTTCGGGTGAGGACCCGGCGGCGACCACGATCGCCGACCCTCCGGGGATCGGCCCTTCGACCACCCTGGACCCGCTCTCGAGGCTGCCCACGACGGTCGTCGAGGTGTCGGGGTCGCCCTGGGATGTCGCCGTTGCCGCCGAGCCTCACGAGTGGATTCAGGGGCTCCGCGGGGTGAGCGACCTCGGCGCCCTCCAGGGGATGCTGTTCGTGTCGGACGAGGACACGGCGACGCCCTTCGTCATGGAGGACACGCTTATCCCGCTCGACATCGCCTTCTTCGCCGCCGATGGAACGCTGGTCGACATCCTGGCCATGGAGCCCTGCACGGTCACACCGTGCCCGCGGTACACCGCGGCCGGCCCCTACCGATACGCGCTGGAGGCGCCGACTGGAGCATTCGCCGCCATCGACCAACCGCTCCTCGACCCGAATCCGTAGACGGGCGACGGCCCGACCGGCGACGAATCCGACAAGGACGACTTCCGCGAGCTGCTCCCTTCGCGATACACTGCCCCCCTTCCCCTACTGCTCCTTCGGGGGCCTCCCGCCGTACGCGGGTGTCCAAAGGAGGTGGAGCGCATCGTGCGCACGTACGAGCTGATGACCATATTCCGGCCCGAGATGGCCGAGGGCGATGTCCGCACCGAGGTGGACCGCGTCGCCGACGCCCTCTCCGAGCGGGGCGCCGAGATCACCCTGAACGACTTCTGGGGAAAGCGGCGTTTCGCCTACGAGATAAACCATCTCAACGAGGGTTATTACTCGGTTCTCCAGTTCGAGGCCGAGCCGTCGGCGATCACCGACATCGATCGGGCGCTCTCCCTGTCCGACCAGGTGGTTCGCCACAAGTTCATCCGTCAGGAGTGACCCCGCGATTTACGTCACACCCACCACGCATACTGAGAGCAACGAAGCAATAGACCCCGTCAGGGGGACAGAGGGATAGCTATGGCAGCCAATCACGTCACGCTCATCGGCAACCTGGTCGACGACCCCGAGCTCCGGTTCACGCCGTCCGGCGTGGCCCTGGCCAAGATCCGGTTCGCAGTGAACCGGCGCTACCAGGACCGCAACGGAGAATGGCAGGAGGACACGAGCTTCTTCGGCGGGACCCTGTGGCGCGACGCGGCCGAGAACGCCGCCGAGTCCCTCACGAAGGGAGCCCGCGTGATCGTGACCGGGCGACTGGAGCAGCGCACCTGGGAGACCCAGGAGGGAGACAAGCGCTCGGTCGTCGAGGTGGCCGTCGACGAGATCGGCCCCTCGCTGCGGTGGGCCACCGCCACCGTCACCAAGTCACCCCGCAGCGGTGATGGGTTCGGCGGCGGCTCCAGTGTCGCGGCCGCCCCGGTGGCCCGGGACGACTACGGCCCCGACGAGGCACCGTTCTAGAGCCAGGAACACACACTTCCCCACAGGAGGACATCACATGTCACCGAGGTCACAGAAGGCGGCCAAGAAGAAGCGCCGGGCGCCCGAGCGCGGCGGCCGGCGCCCCAAGAAGCAGACCTGCGAGTTCTGCGAGAGTCGCGACTGGAAGATCGACTACAAGGACGTCGCATCGCTTCGGAAGTTCATGTCCGACCGCGCCAAGATCCGTTCGTCACGGGTCACCGGCAATTGCCCGCGGTGCCAGCGCAAGGTCGCACGGGCCATCAAGAATGCCCGCGAGATGGCGCTTCTGCCGTATCTCGGCCGATGAAGCTCGTCCTCACTCAGGACGTGGCCGACCTGGGCCACAAGGGCGACGTCGTGGATGTCGCCGACGGGTACGCCCGCAACTACCTGGTGCCGCGGTCCATGGCGATCCTCGCCACCCCCGGCGCCATGAAGGACGCCGAGGCGCTCCGGCAGGCTCGCGAGGCCGCCGAGGCTGCAGCCCGCGAGGCCGCCGAGGAGGTCGCCCAGGCCCTTGCCGACACGACCGTCGTCGTGGCCGCCCGTTCCGCCGACGAGGGAAAGCTCTTCGGTTCGATCGGAGCGCGCGACGTGGCCGAAGCAATCGCCAAATACACCGGCGTCGAGGTGCCGGCCGAGCAGGTCCGTCTCGCCGGGCCGATCAAGGAGATCGGTCTCCACGAGATCCTGGTCAAGCCGCATGCCGACGTCGACGTCCGGCTCACCCTTGATGTGATTCCGGCCTGAGGAGGACATGACCACGCAACTCGATCGGAGGACCGCACAAGGGGTGGCGCCGCCTCACAACATCGAGGCGGAGGAATCGGTCCTGGGTGCGGTGATGTTGTCGGCGGACGCCGCCAACGTCGCCCTCGAGACGCTGCGGTCCGAGGACTTCTACAAGCCGGCCCACCAGACCATCTGGGAGGCGATCACAGCCCTCTTCGATGGCAATCAGCCGATCGACCCCATCACCGTGGCCGACTGGTTGCGCCGCAAGGAATCGCTCGAGCGGGTCGGCGGCGTCTCCGCAATCACCCGGCTCATGGAGAGCGTGCCCTCCACGTCGAACGTCGACTACTACGCGGACATCGTCGACGAGACGTCGATCCGCCGGCGCCTACTCCGCGCCGGTGGCGAGGTGGGGACTCTCGCCCTGAAGGGCGACTTGCCCATCGAGAACGCGCTCGACTCGGCCGAGGCAGAGGTCTTTGCCGTCGCCGAGAGGCGCGTCGGAGAAGGGCTCGAGCCGGTCGGTCCGATGCTCAAGACCGCACTGGAGCGGATCGAGGCGCTCGGCGATGCCGGCGGCGCAGTGACCGGCATCCCGACGGGATTCCACGACCTCGATGGGATCCTCGCGGGCCTCCACCCGGCGAATCTGATCGTCGTGGCTGCCCGTCCTGGTATGGGCAAGTCCACCCTGGCCATCAACATTGCGGCCAACATCGCGGACCACAAGCGCCCCGTCGCCCTCTTCACCCTGGAGATGAGCCGCGAAGAGGTCGTGCACCGGCTCCTCGCCTCCCTGGCAGGCGTCGACGCGTCGAAGATCAAGACCGGCCAACTGGACGTCGACCGCTGGCGGAAGCTGAGCCAGGCATCGTCGAAGCTCTACGAGATGCCCTTCTACGTCGACGACTCCCACGACCTCACGGTCACGTCGATCAGGGCGAAGTGTCGTCGGCTGAAGCGCAAGGGTGGGCTCGAACTGGTGGTCGTCGACTACCTCCAGCTCATGCAGGGTCCCAGGGCGGCAGAGAACCGCCAGCAGGAGATCGCAGACATCAGCCGGTCCCTGAAGAACCTTGCTCGGGAGTTGCAGGTGCCCGTCATCGCGGTGTCACAGCTCAACCGTCAGCTGGAGTCCAGGGAGAACAAGCGTCCTCGCCTCGGCGACCTGCGTGAGTCGGGAGCCATCGAGCAGGACGCCGACGTCGTGCTCTTCATCTACCGGGACGACTACTACGACCAGGGGAACCCGGAGACCGCAGGCATCGCCGAAGTGGAGATCGCCAAGCACCGTGCCGGTGCCCGCGACACGATCCGTCTGGCATTCGCCGCCGAATTCAACCGCTTCGCCAATCTGGCCCGCCGCGAAGATCCGATGTGACGGCGGAGGGCGCGGCGGACCTTGCGGTCCGTCGGTCTCCCGTCATCGCCGCGGACCGTCGCCGGAGGCGTCATCCAACCGGATCCGGCTGCGCCTCCCCATGATGAGCCGTTCAGCTAGGACGACGAGGCCGACGAAGGCGATGCCGAGCAGGGCGGCGATGATGATCGCTCCGAAGAGCTTCTCGGGGCCGCTCACGTAGTAGTACGAGAAGGTGAGCAGCGACCGGCCGAGCCCATCGCTGATCCCAGCCGGCAACTCGCCGATGATCGCCCCGACGACGCTCGCCGTGGCCGAGATCCTGAGGGCAGTGAAGAGGTAGGGGAGCGAGGCTGGGAGGCGGAGCTTCCAGAGGATCTGGGTCTCGCTGGCGGCGACCGAGCGCATCAGCTCGATCGCCTGGGGATCGGGCGATCGGAGGCCGCGCAACGAGTTGATCGTCACCGGAAAGAAGGTCAGATAGGCGGAGATGACCGCCACCGAGAACTCGGTATCGCTCAGCAGAAAGGCATCGACCAGCCAGGAGGGCCATGCGCCCTGGCCGCCCCAGATCACGATCATCGGCGCGATGGCGATCAGGGGCACCGTCTGCGACGCGACCACGAAGGGCATCATGCCCCTCTCGAGCAGTCTGGACCGGGCGAAGAGGGCTCCCAGACCGAAGCCTGCGATGCTCCCGAGGACGAACCCGACTGCGGCGCGATGCCAGGTCACCAGGGCGTTCTTGAGCAGGATCACGATCAGCAACTCGGCGTTCCGTGCCCGGCTCACCGGCTCGAACAGGGCCCCGAAGATGTCGAGGACGTGGGGCATCGCCGTGTCGTTGGGCCGCACCGGGAGCCTGACGTCGGTGAACGGAATGAGCCCACCGGTGGCCTCGCCGAATGCCTTGTAGCCCTCCCAGAGCAGGCTCAGGCCAAGAAGGATTGCCACGAACACGAGGGTCTTCACGGCCCATGTGGGCAAGCGCCTTCCGATCCCGGGGTCGGCCGTCGCCACCGTCATGGGCGACATCGTACGCGGAGGGCGAAGCCCGACCTCGGGTCAGCACCCGACACGAGTGTGGCGATTGCGGCTGACCGCCGCTCCGGGGGTCGCCGGCCCGTCGCGGCACCGCTCCTCAGGGCCAACGAAGACAGCCCCCTCCTGAGGAGGGGGCTGTCTGGTCGTCCGGTTCAGCGGTTACTCGCCGCCGGGATTCAAGGTCACCATGACGGGTGTCCACCCGGTGCCGGTGGTGTCACCATCGACTCCGTCGAGCGCTCGCTGAGCGATGTCTGTGCGGTACGTCGAGTCGGCCGGCGCTGCCATGATCACGCCCTGGCTGACGGCGACGTCCACCGTCTGCTGCCAGAGCGCAGCATCCATGATCCCGATGCCGTCGGGCGAAGGCCAGATCAGCTTGTTGATCTCGTTGAGCTGCCACGCCTGGTGGCTCGAGCCGAGTGTCGGGCCGGCATCCAGGACGATCTGCACGCACGCGTCGAAATTGTCGCGACAGAACATCCACCCTCGGAAGGAGGCTCGGAGGAATCGCTCGGCGATGTCCTCGTTGCCTTCTTCGGCGAGCCAGTCCTCGCTCACCCACACGGCATCCTGGAGCATGGCGGTTCCCACGTCGTTGAAGTCGATCACCACCAGGTCCTCGGGCTGGTAGAGCTCACCGGTGTCCGGGTTGGTCGCCTCCAACACCTGGGCGTATTCGTTGTAGGTCATTGCCTGGGCGGCGTCGATGTCCCGATTGAGCAGAAGCGACATGTCGAACGGCTGCTGCACCAGCTCGACGTCGGTCTCCGGGTCCAGCCCCGCCGCGGTGATCGCCGCCGTCAGCTCGAACTCGTTCCCGAATCCCCAGGTGCCGACCCTCTTGCCCTCCCAGTCGGAGGGCTCGGTGATCCCGCTGTCGGCCCACGACACCTCGAGTGTCCCCGACCGCTGGAACACCTGGGCGATGTTCACCAGGCCTGCGCCTTCTTCGTTCGACACCAGCGCCTTGGGCACCCAGGCGAGGCCGAACTCGGCCTGGCCGGAGGCGACCACCTGCTGGGGCACGATGTCGACCGCACCCTCGAGGATCGTCACGTCGAGACCCTCATCCTCGTAGAAGCCCTGGTCGATCGCGGCGTAATAGCCGGCGAACTGGGATTGGGTCACCCACTGCAGCTGGAGGCTCACGGGCGTGAGGTCTTCGCCTCCTCCTCCGTCGTCGTCGCCGCACGCCGCCGCCACCATGGCGAAGGCCGCGAACAAGGCGATGATCATCCCCAGTCTCGTGCGCTTCCGTCTCACTTGGCCTCCCTCGCAGCGATGTCACTGTCAGAAGCAGAGACTACGCGATTTCACCGTTGCCGGCCGGACAGGCTGGTCGGGTGGGAGCGACCGCGGCGCCGAATGGGAGAACCGAATTCGGTGCGGGAGCGAGGGGGGAGAGGGACCTGCGGTCCTATCCCTCCGCAACCGCCCTGACCGATGCGTGCCATGGGATGGCGATCCGTTCGACGAGGATGATCAGCAGATAGAAGAGGATGCCGAAGGCGGAGGCGATGATGATCGCCGACCACGCCTCGGCGAAGTGGAACAGTGCCGCCTGCTGCGAGATGTACACCCCGAGCGCCTCCCGGGAGCCACCGAAGTACTCGCTCACGACGGCGGCGATCACGCTGAGGGTGGTGCCCACCTTGAAGGCGCTGAATAGGTAGGGGAGGGCATTGGGGATCCGCATCTTGAAGAGCACTGCTCGAGGCGGAGCTCCGTAGGAATCCATCAACTCGACGAAGCCATGCCGAACCTCGCTCAGACCCCGCACCATGTTGATCATCACGGGGAAGAACACGACGAGCGCCACCACCATCGCACCCGGCCAAAGACTCGTGATCGGAAACCAGTTGTTCATGATCGGGGCCAGAGCGATGATCGGGGTCGAGTTGACCGCGATGGCGAACGGCATGACCCCCTCCCGGACCAGCGGCAACCGGGCGGTGAGCATTGCGATCCCGATCCCCGACGATGCTCCGAGAGCGAACCCGAGCAGCGCCTTCTTGGCGGTGAACCACCCCGCTGCCGCAACCACCGGAAACTCGTCGACGAACACCACGGCGATGCGGGAGGGGCGAGGCAGCAGGAATCCCTGGATGCCGAAGACGCGAACCACCAGCTCCCAGAGTGCGATGCCCGTGGCGAAGATCAGCATTGCGGGGAGGTAGCGACGAATCGCCGCGGCCGCTCTGGCGTTGGCGCTCGCCTCGGTCGCGGTGCTCATGCCACTCCGACGGCGCGCAGAGCCTCCCGGACCTCGGTCAGCTTCTCGTAGAAGCGGGGATCCTCACGGGTGTCGGCATTGCGGGGCTGGGGGAGATCGATGCGGATCTCGCCGGCCACCTGACCCGGCCGGAAGGACATGACCACAACACGTGAGGAGAGAAAGACCGCTTCGGGGATCGAGTGGGTCACGAACACGACGGTGGTGCCCGTCTGCGACCAGATGCGCAGCAATTCCTGTTGCATTCGCTCCCGGGTCATCTCGTCGAGGGCGCCGAACGGTTCGTCCATCAGGAGGAGCGACGGTTCGAAGGACAGCGCCCGGGCGATTGCGATCCTCTGCTGCATGCCTCCGGAGAGCTGATGCGGGAAGTGCCGTTCGAAATCCTCCAGTTGCACCATCTCCAGCATCCGCCGGGCCTGTGCCTCGCGCTCGGCTCGGCCGCGCTTCATGATCTCGAGGGGCAGTTCGACGTTCTTCAGCACGGAGCGCCAGTCGTAGAGGGTGGCCTGCTGGAACACGATGCCGTAATCACGATCCAGCCTCGCCTGATGCGCCGACTTGCCGTTGACGGAGATGCTTCCGGCGGTCGGCTCGAGAAGGTTGCCGATCAGGCGCAGCAGGGTGCTCTTGCCGCACCCGGAGGGCCCGATCAACGACACGAACTCGCCGGGTGGGATGGTGAGGTCGATGCCTCTCAGTGCTTCCACCCTCCCGGCGGCGCCTTCGGCGAAGGTCTTGTCGACCCCGGCGATGTCGACGGCCGGTTGTGTGGAGGTCATCGGGGCGTGAGGTTATCGAAACCGCTCAGATCGTGGGTCGGCGTCGAGCCGGGTCGGCCGGGTCGCGAGGACGCGCGGGCGCAGGCCTCGAACTACGACCGGCCCGGGACGGTATGGAGCGGTCCCCCAACCTGGGGACGAGGGAGTTGCGGCCTGGTCGGCCGGCGCAGCTGGTCGGTGACCCGGCGACACCGTGCGCGTCCGACGGCTCCTCATTCGCCATGAGGCTTCACCGGTTCGGCGCTCGACGATAGGATCGCCCGACCGTGTTGCGATCATGGCTGAGCGGCAGCGCAGGCCGCGTCCTCGGGCTGGCGATCGCGGGTGGTGTGATCGTCGGGGGAGGGTTCGGCCTCACGGGTCTCGGTGGCTCCGGTCCGGAGCCCGCCACACTCGCTCTCGACGCCGTCCCGATCTACGCCTGTCCCGGCGTCGGTGAGGTCGGCGCACTCCACCGTGGTGATCGCGTGCTCATCACCGGACGGAGCGGCGACTGGCTGGCGGTGCGCAACGTGCGAGGGAGCGGCGAGAGGGT
>DATHSA010000073.1:0-20055 GCA_035464675.1 Acidimicrobiia bacterium | reverse complement strand
CGGCCGGCAATTCGCAATTCGCAATTCGCAGGAAGCGAATAGCGTAGCTGCATGCTCAGAGTGGGCTCGATCGTCATCCGGGTGGAGGATCTGGAGCGGCAGAAGGCGTTCTGGACCGAAGCTCTCGACTATGTCGCCCGTGAGGGCGACGACGACACCTTCGCCCTGCTGCGGCCGCGTGACGGGAACGGACCCAATGTGTCGCTGGACGCGGTGCCCGCATCAGTTCAGATTCCGCCCCGCATCCACCTCGACCTCTATGCCCAGGATCAGAAGGCCGAGGTGGACCGGCTCATCGGGCTCGGGGCCACCGAGATCCACTGGGACAAGCGGCCCCCGGACGCCGACTACGTGATCCTTGCCGACCCCGAGGGAAACCGGTTCTGCGTCGTCGACGCCGGCTGAGCCCGACACTCGCCCTCAGCGGTGCCACCCCTGGAGGCTCTCCACCTCCTGCACCGCGGCGATGCCCCCTTCCAGGGACCGCGCCACGGCCAGCCCGCCGCGGATCGTGGTGATGCATGGGATCGAGGTCGCCATCGCCGCGCCACGGATGAGTCGACCGTCGCCCCGAGCCTTCCGGCCCAGCGGAGTGTTGACCACCAGATCGACCTTGCCCTCGTGGATGAGGCGCACCGGGTCCCAGGGTCCCTCGCCGACCTTGTCCACATGGGCGGCGGGAACGCCATGCCCGGCCAGAAACGAAGCCGTGCCCGTCGTGGCCAGGAGGCGGAACCCGAGCCGGGAGAAGACACGGGCGACCTCGAGACCCGCCTCCTTGTCGCGATCGGCGAGCGAGAAGAACACCGTGCCCCGCTCCGGCAGGCGGATCCCGGCGCCCAGAAGAGCCTTGGCGTAGGCGGTGCCCAGGTCGCCGGCGATGCCCATCACCTCGCCGGTGGCGCGCATCTCGGGGCCGAGCACGATGTCCTGCCCGGGAAACTTGGGCCACGGGATGACCGCCACCTTGACGGCCACGAAGTCAGGATCGGAGCCCCCGCTGAGCATCCCCCGTTCCCGGAGCGAGTGGATGCTCTCCCCCATCATCACCAGCGTGGCCAGCTTGGCGAGTGGGATACCGGTCGCCTTCGAGATGAACGGGATGGTTCGCGACGCCCGGGGGTTCGCCTCGAGCACGACGACCTCGTCGCCCCGAACCGCGAATTGGATGTTGATGAGGCCGCGCACCCCGAGGCCCTGGGCCAGCGCATCGGTGTGACGGAGGATGAGTTTGCGCGCCTCGTCGGAGAGGGTCTGCGAGGGCAGGACGCATGCCGAGTCACCCGAGTGGATCCCGGCCTCTTCGACGTGCTCCATGATCCCCCCGACCAGGAGCTCGGCCCCGTCGAAGAGGGCGTCGACGTCGACTTCGATGGCTCCTTCCAGGAAGCGGTCGATCGCCACCGGAGCACCCGAAGGATCGACTTCCGACGGGGCCGCGTCGTACAGCCCGCGGAGGTACCCCGTCAGTTCGTCGAGGGTGTAGACCACCCTCATACCCCTGCCCCCCAGGACGTAGGAGGGTCGCACGAGGACCGGGAACCCGATCTCGTCGGCGATCTCCGCCGCCTCCAGCACCGAAGTCGCCTCGCCATGGGCCGGTTGGGGGACGCCCACTTCGCGGCACAGTGCCGAGAACCGACGCCGATCCTCGGCGGCATCGATGGCGTCTGCCTTGGTCCCGGCGATCGGAACCCCCGCGTCGGCCAGCGCCCGGGCCAGACGAAGCGGGGTCTGCCCACCCAGTTGGACGATCACCGCCTCGGGCCGTTCCCGCGCGAGCACCGCGAGCACGTTCTCCACCTGGAGGGGCTCGAAATACAGCCTGTCGGACGTGTCGTAGTCCGTCGAGACCGTCTCCGGGTTGCAGTTGATCATCACCGGCCGGTATCCGGCGTCGCTCAGCGCGAAGCAGGCATGGACGCAGCAGTAGTCGAACTCGACTCCCTGACCGATCCGATTCGGCCCGGAGCCGAGGACGACCACGGTTCGCTCGGCGGGCGGCGGCGCCTCGTCCTCGTCCTCGTAGGTGGAGTAGAAGTACGGCGTCACCGCCTCGAATTCGGCGGCACACGTATCGACCGTCTTGAACGTGGGCTCGACTCCCCACTCTCCGCGCCGGGATCGGACCTCGCCCTCGGACCATCCCCACAGGTCGGCGAGGCGAGCATCGGCGAATCCGAAGCGCTTGGCGATGCGGGCCGCCTCTGCTGACGGCTCCCCGGCGGCCAGGCCGGCCGCGGTCTCCTCGATGATCGCCATCTGGTCCAGGAACCAGGGGTCGATCCCGGTCGCCTCCGACAGCGCCTGGACGGACGCTCCGGCGCGCAGGGCACCAGCGATCCGGAAGAGCCGATCGGGCGATGGGCGGCGACAGCTGGCGATCGCCTCTTCGCTCGTGACCTCGTCGACAGTCGACTCCCCGACTTCGAGGCTCCGCATCGCCTTCTGAAGCGCCTCGGGGAAGGTCCGTCCGAGCGCCATCACCTCACCCACGCTCCGCATCGACGTGCCCAGGGAGTCGTCGGCCTCAGGGAACTTCCCGAAGTCGAAGCGCGGGAATTTGACGACGACGTAGTCCAGTGCCGGTTCGAACGAGGCGGGGGTCCTGCCGGTGATGTCGTTGGCGATCTCATCGAGCGTGAACCCGACCGCGAGGAGGGCGGCGATCTTGGCGATCGGGAACCCGGTGGCTTTCGATGCCAGGGCGGACGACCGGGACACCCGGGGATTCATCTCGATCACGAGACGGCGCCCGGAGGCAGGATCCACGGCAAACTGCACGTTGGACCCGCCCGTCTCCACCCCGACAGTCTCCAGGCAGCGGATCGCCTCGTCCCGCATCTCCTGGTACTCGGGGTCGGAGAGCGTCATCGCCGGGGCGACGGTGACCGAGTCGCCCGTGTGCACCCCCATCGGGTCGATGTTCTCGATCGAGCAGACGATCACCGCGTTCCCGGCGCCATCCCGCATCACCTCCAGCTCGTATTCCTTCCAGCCGGTGACCGACTGCTCGACGAGCACCTCCCCCACCGGCGACGATGCAAGCCCGCGGGCTACGGCGACATCCAGCGCCGACTCGGCGGGGACGATCCCGGTGCCGCCCCCGCCGAGGGTGTACGAGGGGCGGAGCATCACGGGGTACCCGATCGCGGCGGCGACGCGCCGCGCCTCGGGGACGGAGCGGACGGCTTCCGACCGCGGACACGCGAGGCCCGCCTCCTCCATCAGGTCGCGGAACCGGCCACGGTCCTCGGCGGCCTCGATCGCGTCGAACGATGCACCGATCACCTCGACCCCGAGCCGCTCCAGGGCCCCGGAGCGATGCAATTCTGCGGTGACATTGAGAGCGGTCTGCCCACCCAGAGTCGGAAGCAGCGCTTCGGGCCTCTCCCGCGTCATGATCGCCTCCACGACCTCCGCAGTGATCGGCTCGATGTAGGTGGCGGCGGCCAGGTCGGGGTCGGTCATGATCGTGGCCGGGTTCGAGTTCACCAGGACCACCCGGTATCCCTGCGCGCGCAACGCCTTGATCGCCTGGGTGCCCGAGTAGTCGAATTCGGATGCCTGCCCGACCACGATCGGCCCGGAACCGATCAGCAGGATGGTGTGGAGGTCATCGCGCCGGGGCAACGCCCACCCCCATCAGATCCATGAACCGGCCGAACAACCCCCTGGCGTCATGAGGACCGGGAGCGGCCTCGGGGTGGTACTGCACCGAGAAGGCGGGGACATCCCGACAGCGCAGGCCTTCGAGGGTGCCGTCGTTGAGGTTCTGGTGGGTTGCCACCACCTCCCCGAACCGCGACTCGACCGACACGGGGAGGAGATCCGGTCCCGGGAGGCCCTCCGGGGTGTCTGGACGAGGGTGATCTGCCAGCACCCACAGGTCGACGGCGAAGCCGTGGTTCTGCGAGGTGATCTCGATCCCGCCCTCGACCAGCCGGCGCACCGGATGGTTGGCCCCATGGTGCCCGAACGGGAGCTTGTAGGTGCTCGCACCGAGAGCCAGTCCCATCACCTGATGGCCCAGGCAGATGCCGAACATGGGCAACCGCCCCAGGAGTGTCTCGACCGTGGCGATGGGGCCGGCCAGGGGCTCGGGGTCCCCGGGGCCGTTCGAAAGAAAGACGCCGTCGGGCCCGATCGCCAGCACGTCGTCCGGCGGGGTTCCGGCGGGGAGCACGTGCACCCCGCACCCCCGCAGCGTCAGCTGATCGAGGATCGCTCGTTTGATCCCGAAGTCGAAGGCGGCGACGGTGGCCCGCCGCTCCCCCACCGGAGGGACGAAGTAGGGCTTGGGGGTGCCGACGCGGGAGGCGAGGTCGCGACCCACCATGTCCGGCGCGGCGCGGGCCAGCGCCTTCAACTCGGCGGCGTCGACGTCGCATCCCATGGCGGCAGGCATCGCGCCACGCGAACGGACATGACGGGTGAGGCGCCTGGTGTCGACCTCGGCGAGGCCCACCACACCTCGCTCCGCGAGGTAGTCGTCGAGGCGGCCTGTGGCTCGAGTGCCACTGGCGAGCCGGGACAGGGAGCGCACCACGAGGCCTGCACACCATGGCGCCGCCGCCTGATCGTCGTCCGGCGTCACGCCGTAGTTCCCGATGTGCGGGGAGGTCATCACGACGATCTGCTCTGCGTACGAGGGATCGGTGATGACCTCCTGGTATCCGGTCATGGCGGTGTTGAAGACCGCCTCGCCGGTGGCGACGCCCTCGGCCCCGACGGCGACACCGGGGAACTCGGCGCCGTCGGCGGTGACCAGGAGGGCGCTCCTCATCGGGAGCCGCGTGAGCGAGAAGGGGGAATGGCCCAGAGGACCACTCGTGCGAGCGGCCGGTCACCTCCGGTGTGGATGGCGCCGCCTATTCGTGGCTCCCCGTGTCGGCCTGACGAACGAGCGGCACGGTAGCAAGGAGCATCGCCCCCTGCCGGACAACCTCACCCTGCCCTGGTTGCGAACACAGCAGCGTGTCGGGATCCGGTGGACTCCCCGCTCTTTCGTACGCGGTACCGGGTCACCCGTATGAGAGAACCTCGTCGCGAGTCGGCGTGGAAGCGTCTTCACCCGTCGGCCGGGATCCACCCCGACGCCGTGGGTCGAGCATGGAAGAGACGAAGAGCGGGAGCCAGAAGGTCAGCGCCGAGAATCCGAGCGCGACCACCACGGCGACGGGGGGTTCCGCGCCGCCCAGAATCAGAGCGGCGGTGATGCCCGGCTCGACGACTCCGACGCCGCCCGGGAGCGGTCCGATGGCCCCCACGGCTGCGACCGCCAGCACCGTGGCCGCGAGTGCTCCGGCGCTGAGGCCCGTTCCGAACGCTTCGGACAAGGCCACAAATCCGAGTACTCGGGTCGACACGGCCACGACACATGCCGCGATCAGTCCAGGAAGTGCGGCTCGGTGACTCAAGAATCGGGCGAGTATCGACGAGGCCTGCCGGAGATCGGCGGTGACGCTCCGACTACGCCGCACCAGCCGCACCGTCCCCAGCCCGGCCAGACCGAGGGCGCCGAAAGCGACGAGCGTCCAGCGACCGCCCATCGACCCGGGCTCGCTGTTCTCGACGAGGGTGACCGAGATGGCAAGACCCAGGATGACGGCGTGAACTCCCGTCATCACCATCATCATCGCGGTGGTGACTCCCCGCCACGAACGCTCCCGATCGCCGCGAGTCTGTGCGTCCGTCACCCGGGCCGCGAAGCCCGCTCGTAACGTGTCGAACAGCCCGGGCCAGCGATCGGCCAGGAGTGAGATTGCCACTGCCTGAGCCACGAACCCGATGGCGATCGCGACGGCCGACACGAGCACCCATCTGAGGAGCACGCCTTCGATCACCTCGCCGATCTCGCTCACCCCCGCCATCGCGACGAGCACGGTGGTCACCAGTGTGCCCACCGCTGCCAGGCCCAGCGATATCAGGCGACGACGGCGTGGCATGAGGGTCGAAGCCCCGGGCTTCGCGCCGGCGACATCGACCACCCTGCGCCGCAGCTCCTCGAGAAGGCCGGGGCGCCTACCGGCCTCCTTTCGGGTGGCCGACGAGAGAGCCAGCGGCTGCAGAAGATCGTCCACGCCGGCCAACGCCCCTGGACCCAGCACGCGATTTGC
This sequence comes from Acidimicrobiia bacterium, assembly GCA_035464675.1. Classification (GTDB taxonomy): domain Bacteria; phylum Actinomycetota; class Acidimicrobiia; order Spongiisociales; family UBA11373; genus JAUYIV01. The sequence goes on along the minus strand of DATHSA010000073.1, from coordinate 13,936 downwards.
CGCCTCGACAGCTCGCGCCGCACCCACCCTGCAAGCCGTGGCGGTCAGCAGTTCCGCCACGTCCTGGGCGAGCATCTGCTCGGAGACGCCGCACTCGGCGAAGCCGAAGTCGATCAACCACACTCCGTCCGATCGGTCGACGAGGACGTTGGCCAGCCGCAGGTCCCGGTGGGCGATCCGGGCATCTCGCAGACGAGCCACCTGATCCCACAGATCCCGCAACAGCCGAGCGCTCACGGCGTGCGGTGGGAACGAGGCAAGGTTCTCCCCGTCTATCCGGTCCTCAGCCAGGACCCACACACCTTCGCCAATGCTGCCTGCGGCGCGCAACTCGGGAACCCGAACGCCGGCCCGGTCGGCGAGGATGACGAGGTACGCCTCGTGCTCGATCTGTCGCTTGGGGGTCGGGAATGGAGGCTCGGGATCGCCGAACGCGAGAAACCGCCAGAGTCGAAAGAGCAGATCCGCGTCGCGCTGGTCCCCGGACAGCGCCTTGACGATGAGTTCGTCGCCATCCGGCGTCCGGGCGACACACGGGATCGAACCCCTGGCGTCGACATGCAGGGGCTCCACGGTGTCGATGGCCAGGCCCATCCTTCGAAGACCCGCCACCACGGCCCCGGTCGTGGGAGCGAACGACGGAGCCCCTCGCAGCAGCCTGACTCCTGCGCCCACGGCCCAACCGATGGCGGCGCCTGCGACGACGTCCAGGGGAAAGTGAGCCCCGACGTAGACCCGTCCTACGGCCACAGTGAGTGCCCCGGCCGCGAACAGCCAGCGGATCGGGCGCCGGAAGTGCCCGGCGGCCACCGTCGCGATACACGCTGCGACAGCGGCGTGGCCCGAAAGGAATCCGAGTCCGCCGGCCGCGTCACCGCGCACGATCACCTCTGCGAGCAGCTCGTCGGGACGCCCACGATCTGCCACCGACTTGATCACCCGAGCAGCCAGCCACGCCGCCGGGCCGGCCAGCGCCAGGTCGACGGCCAGCCGGCGCCGCCGTGCCACGAGGGCGACCACCGCCAGCACCGGGACGATGCCCAGGGCTCCGAACTGCATCAGGACCTCGGTCGTGGCGAACAGCCAGTCCGGGAGTTCGTTGACGAGCCGGAAGGCACCGACTTCGAAGGGCAGCAGGAAGCCCTCGGCGGCGAACAACGACAGCGCGAATGCCACCGACACACCCACCGCCACTCGGATCAGGTCGCTCGGATGAACCATTGGCTCGACGGTCAAGGGGGTACCCCTGCGGCGCTTGGAGCGCTCGACCGCCGGCTGGCGCTCCAGATCGCTGGTCGCGCTCCCCGCTCCCGCCTCGATCGGGAGCCACCGCGCCACCGCGATGCCGGGAACAAGCGGCAGCCAGAACGTCAGGAGCCGAAAGAGCAGGACGGCAGCCACACCGTTCTCTGCCGGCGTCGCCCCGGTGGCCAGCATCCCGGCGACCAGACCAGCCTCCATCACGCCCAGTCCCCCCGGAAGAGGACTCAACGGAGCCAGGGCCGAGACGAGCAGGAAGACGGCAACGGAGGCCTGCCCATCCCACGACAGCCCTACGGCCTTTCCTGCGAGCAGAAAAGCCACCAACGAGCCTCCCGTCACCACCGCAGAACCCAGCCAGATCATCGCCCCGGCTCCAGGCCTGCCCAGGGTCGCCGTCGCGTCACCGAAGGAGCGCGCGATCGGTCGCAGCACGCGCCCATGCACCCGTCCCCACAGCACGAGCCCCACGACGACGATGAATCCGGCGAACAGAGCGGGTTGCACCCAGAGATCGCGGATCGGAGACGGGATGTCGGACACGACCATGGCGACGACCGCGACGAGGAGTGCCGTGCCATGCACGACGACCCCGGCCAGCCGCGTCGCCGCCATCACCTGACTCGCCTCGGAAGCGCCGACGCCCGCGACCCGAAGGTACCTCAGGTTTGCGGTCAGCGACCCGTGCGCCGGGGGAGTCACCATCCCGACCGCGGCGGACGCGACCTGGACGCCGACGGTTCGCCCGAGGGCGAGCCTTCGTCTGGTCGCACCCATCACCGAGACGGCCGCGCCGACCTGGGTGGCGGCGAACGCGAGAAGCGCGAGGACACCCCAGGGGACATCGAACTCGAGGAGCTCCTCGCCGATCTCGCCGAGAGACACGGTGCCCCCGAGCACGAGCACGACCGCAAAGGCCGACGCCAGGGCTCCGATCGCCAGTTTGGGCCAGGCGCTGATCCTCAGTACATGGCCCTTGCGCGCCGGCTTGGCGCCAACGAGCCGGGCGATCTCGACGACGATCGCCCGTGACAGCCGGTGGGCATGACCCCGCAGCGATGCCGGAAGACCGATCGGGTGCACGCGAGCCGAGGTTTTCAACATTTCATCTGACTCGAGGTGACGGGCAGCTGCCGCCACCGCCCTCTCCGGGCCGACCGTCGCCGCGGTCACGACCAGGGTCTGGACCAGGTCGTCCTCGATGAGATGGTCGAAGGCATCGGCCGCCGCGCTCCCGAATCCGAGAAGCCACGGTCTTCCCACGTCGTCGACGATCAGGTTCTGCGGCCGAAGGTCCCGATGCGCGATGCCGGCCGCCCCCATGCGCCTGACCTGTGTCCACAACTCGTCCAGAAGGGCGGCGTCGACCCGATCCGGAGAGACCTCATCCAGGGTGCGGCCGTCGATGTAGTCCATGGCCAGGAGCCACGTACCCGGTTCGACACGCGCGGTCGTGCGGATGTCGGGCACCCGGACGCCCGCCCGGCTTGCCATCAGCAGCACGAGACCCTCGTGTTCCAGCTGCCTGTTGGGGGTGGCGAATGGTGGCTCTGCGGTCGGCTCCCGGTACGCGACGAACCTCCAGAGACGCCCCAGCAGGTCCGCATCACGCTGGTCCCTGCCGATCACCTTCACGAACAGGTCCTCGTCGGGGGTCACGACCCGGAACGGCACCGCGCGGCGCAGGTCGCCGGGCATCTGCTCGACCGACAGCACCGGGAACCCGAGACTCTCGAGGACGGATCTCACCTTCGAGGGCTCCGGAAGATGAGCCGGCGTGCCGCGCAGGAGGCGAATCAAGCTCCCGATCGACCACCCGAGGGCAACCCCACCGACGATGTCCCAGGGCAGGTGGGCTCCCACGAATGTCCGACCGAAGCCGACGCCGGCGACGCCGGCCCACATCAGCCACCGAAACGGCCGCTTGACATGGACGGCGGCAACCGTCGCCATCGCCGCCGCCACTGCGGCGTGGCCCGTCACGAATCCCACTTCCGTGACGGCGGCATCCGCGCGCAGGATCACGTCGGTCAGCAGCGCTCCAGGTCGCGGGCGCCCGGCGATCGCTTTTACGACCTTCGCAAGAATCCATGCTGCCGAGCCGGCCAACAGGAGGTCCAGAGCCAGGCGCCGACGACGCACCAACACCGCAGCGAGCGACGCAACAGCGACAGCGAACAGCATCCCGGCCTGCATCAGGACCCAGGCCGGCGGAAGCACCGCATCCGGAAGCCCATTCACGAGGCGAAACAGGTTCTCCTCGAGGGCCCCGACCGGCCCTCGCGTGAGCACGATGAAGAGGACCACGAGGACCAGACCGATGGCGGAACGGAGGAGATCGCCGGCGTGCCTGATGGTCGGCGGGGACTCCCCGGGTAGCGCCCAATTCGCTTCGTGGGGGCGCTTCGCCGCCGTCGGTGCCCGAAGGCGCCGCCGCCAGGACCACCACATGGGGACACCGAGCGGCAGGTAGAGGAGATAGGTGAAGAACCGGAACAGGAGGACGGCGGCTGCACTGCCCGTCGCGTCCGCTCCGACCAGGCCCAGTCCGCCGATGAGGGCGAGTTCGACGATCCCCGCGCTGCCCGGAGTGATCGGGAGGGCAGTGACCTGTCGGGCGACAACGAACACTGCGAAGGCCTCGAACAGGCCCACACCACCGACCCCGATGATGTCGAGAGATGCCGCGAAGACACCGAACAGGGCCAGGTTGTATCCGAGAGTCGACACGGTGAGCGGAACCCAGCGATCCGCGACGAGGTTCGAGGTGTCGTCCCGAAACCGGATGAACCGGTCGGGAAGGTCGGCGAGGGGAGGACGACGGATCCACCTCCGAATCAGATTCACGGGCGGGGCGATCAGGGTGGCGAGGCGCCGGCCCGGACGCTCCCACCAGATCGAAGCCATCCCGACGACGACCAGCGCGACCACGGCGACCAGGCCGAAGACGGCAGCCGCCTGTGCCTCGGGTGCGATGTCCGACTCGAGGGCCAGGAGCAGCAGGGCCACGACGGGCAGAGCCAGGCGGAGTGCCAGATACCACACCCCGGTCGTGACGATCGTTCGAGTGATCTCGGCGGGTGTGAAACCGAGTCGTCGGAGCATCGTCGCCGTGAGCGCCGTTCCGGCGGCGCCGCCTGCAGGCACGGAATACGACACCGCGGTCGTGACCATGTTCACCTCTGCCGCCTGCCGCAGACTCAACCCGGGGAGCGCGGCCACGAGAGCGGCAAACGACGCGAAGAGAGATGCCGCGGTGAGCACGGCGAGCAGCGACGCCTCCGCAGGACCGACGCTGGAGGACATCACCCTCCAGACCTCACCGAAGTCCACGAGTCGCGGGAGGATGCCGAGGAAGACGGCGGCAACCACGGCGATGCTCAGTGCCCGCCCGAACCAGACCCGGCGCGAGGCCATACCGGTCCCTCCCTCTGCCACCGCGAGGCTAGGAGCGGGATCGACCGCCCACTAGGGCCTTAGGGTCCTGAAAGACCCGATCATCCTCATTGTCATCGGGCCCCGTACACGACGGCGACGAGGCTGCCGGGCTCGAGGACCGCGGTGAGGAATGGGTCGCTGCCGTCGTCAGGAGGCGGTGTTGCGAGACGGATGGAGCCCTCGGCGACCACGTACCGTTCGTAGACCCGACCCGCGTAGTCCTCGTGATGCACCGTGATCGTCGCCCGCCCCGTCTTCAAGAACGCCTGGGCGTGTCGGCGGCTCTGTTTGGTCTGGAACCTGAACACCCCCTCGGAGTAAGAGAAGGCGAGCGGGACGCACAGGGGGCCGCGGCCCTCCCGGCCCACGCTGAGGACCATCGTCCGCCTGTGGTCATCGCCCCGGAGGAACTCCTCCATCTGCTCAGTGGTCATGCGAGCCATCGGGCGAGGCTATCCAATACCCTTCGGACATGGACCAATACGACTTCGTCGTCATCGGATCGGGTCCGGCGGGCGAGAAGGCGGCCGCCCAGGCGGCCTACTTCGGGAAGTCCGTCGCCCTCGTCGAGAGATCCGAGCGGCTCGGGGGTGCGCCGGTCAACAGCGGGGGCATTCCCGCCAAGACTCTTCGCGAGACCGCCCTCTATCTGACCGGGCACACCCGACGCCACCTCTACGGCGTCGGCATGGAATTGGGCACCGACGTCATGCTCGATCGGCTCCGCAAACGATCCGCTGAGGAATCCGAGCGGGCCGGCGCCACGGTCCGCGCCAACTTGGACCGCCACGGGGTCACCCTCGTCCACGGCACGGGGCGTCTGGGCACCGAAAGGGTGGTCGAGGTTGTGCTGAACGACGGCGGCACTCTGGCTCTGCGGGGCGAGGCGATCCTGGTCGCCACCGGGTCGCACCCGTTCCGCCCGCCGAACATTCCCTTCGACGACCCCGATGTCGAGGACTCGGACTCGATCCTCGCCCTGGACCGCATCCCCGAGAGCATGGTCGTGATCGGTGGAGGCCCGGTGGGGTGCGAGTACTCCTCGATCTACGGCGCGCTCGGTGTGGAGGTCACGATGGTGGACATGGCCGACCGCCTCATGCCCTTCCTCGACTCCGACGCGTCGGAGCAACTCGCCATCTGTCTCGAGGACCTCGGGATCCGGGTACTCGTCGGCTCGCCTCCCGCCGGCGTCGAGCGAGTCGACGGCACGCTCACGGTGACGATCGGCGACGAGACGATCGAACCCGGGAAGGTGCTCTTCGTCGCCGGACGGAAGGGCAACACCGAAGGGCTCGGCCTCGAGGATGCCGCGATCGAACTCGACGAGCGCGGCCGCGTCATCGTGGACACGGAATACCGAACCACTGCCGCCGGCATATTCGCTGCAGGCGACGTGATCGGTCCGCCCGCGTTGGCCTCGGTCTCCGCAGAGCAGGGGCGGGTGGCAGCGTGCCACGCCTTCGACATCCCCTTCAAGGAGGATGTCGACGAATTGGCTCCCTACGGGATCTACTCCATCCCTGAGGTCGGCGTGGTCGGGATGAGCTCGGAGCAGGCGGCCGCCGCCGGGATCGACGCCGAGATCGGTCGGTACGACTTCTCCGAGAACCCGCGCAGCCGGATCGCAGGGACCACCTACGGGATGATCAAGCTGGTCTTCCGCCGGGACGACCGGAAGCTGCTCGGCGTCCACATCGTGGGCGAGGAAGCCGCCGAGCTGGTGCACATCGGGCAGGCGGTGATCCATGCCGGGCAAACGATCGATCAGTTCATCGACAGCACGTTCAACATCCCGACACGGAGCGAGGCGTACAAGTACGCGGCCTACGACGGGTTGCAGCGCCTGAGCGGGCACCGGCCGGGGGACTAGCCCGGGTCGTACACGAAGACGATCGCGAAGGAGACGGATCCCTCGCCGCGCAGGTCGGCGACGCCGGTGCACACGATCTCGCCGGTGTATCTCGGCATGTTGCGCCGCTCGGGAAGCCCGGTCATGCCGAGCCGCCCCGGCAGGTCGACGAACTCCAGGCTCACCAGCGTGAGGGTGCAGTCCCCTTGCCGTGCGTTGAACGCCTTGCCGCCCGCGTTGAGGATGATCGTCAGCCGGTCGGTTCTGGAGACCCCCTCCTCCATCTCCCTGGCCGAGATCCGCACAGTCGCTCCTTCCCCCAGATAGGTGGCGTCGACGACTGCTCAGTCGGTCGGATCCAATGCGAACACAGCGATGAAGTCGACGGCGCCGCCGTCGCGGATCTCGAGGAGGCCGACGCACTCGATCTCTGCGACAAATGAGCGGATGACCGGAATCCCGCCCACAGGAGAGGAACGGACCGAGTGGGACGACTCGAGCACCCGGAGGGTGCACTCCCCCTGTGTCGCGTTGAACGCCAGAGAGCCGGAGTTCACCACCACCGTGAGGTCGTCCGACCGGGGCTCACCGACCCCGATGCCGTCGCCGATGACTCGCAAGATCACCCCGCTGCCGGTGACACGCGCATTCATGTTCACCGGAATCCCCGTCTTCACCTCTATGACCGGTCCGAGGAATCCCGATCCCTGATCCAGTGTGAACTCGTCCAAGACCTGGATGTTCTCGAGCACGAACAGCCCCTCCACCGCGCCGGTGAAGCCTGCGGCACCGACGGAGCCTTCCGTGGCGGCCGCCAACGCCCGCAGTCTCTCGAGGCTCGGGGCAGGCGGCTCGGTCGGTGTCGGCTCGTTGGGAATCTGCTCGAGCGGAGGCGCCGCGAGGTCGAAGGACGCGGGCGGCAGCATCGCTCGACCCGCCACGTAGGACACCGCAAACACCACGGCGAAGAAGAGCGCTGCGAACCCGAGATCGCGCAACCCCCGGGGCACTCTCACTCGCCCACGTCGAGGGCGAACGCGGACATGACGGACACGCTGCCGCCCCCCCGTATCTCTGCGAGGTCGGTGCACTGGATCTGCCCGACGAATGAGCGGATGAAGTAGAAGTCCCCGAACGAGGCGGGTCGGACCGCATGAGACGACTCGAGCAATTCGAGCGTGCACTGGTCGGGCTCGGCGGTGAACGACAACAGGTCCGAGTTGACCACGATCGTCATGTCGCCTGTCCGGGGAGTGCCGACCTCGACGTGATCGGCGATGATCCGGAGGCTCACGTGTTCGCCTCCGAACCTGGCGTTGATGTCCATCGGGAGGCCCCGTTCGACACGGATGGTCTGTCCGAAGACCCCGGAGCCGCATCCCGGGCAGAAGTCACCGAGGATCTCCGTGTTAGGCAGGATGTACTCGCCCTCGACGGTTCCGGTCGCCAGGAGAACCGCCCCGCTCGAGCCTTCGATCGTGGCGCGCCGGGCATGAAGCGACTGCAGGATCGCCTCCGGATCTGGTTCCTCTGCGGACTCCATGTCCGCAGCCGACACCGGCGGGATCGCAGCAGCCAGATCGACACCGGCTCCGGGGAGGAACGCGCGCCCGGCAAGGAACACGAGGGCGAACACCACGGCAAATCCCAGTACGGCAATGAGCGCGTCGCGCCGCCAACCCCTCATGTCAGTGGCTGCGGTATTCGAACACGGCAGTGAACGACAGGGGCTCGCCGCTCCGTAGTTCTGGCACGTCGCGGCACGTGAGGGAACCCCCGTACCAGGGCAACGACGCCTGGCCCCACGGTCGCTGAACGGTCGTGAACCCGAAGTCGCGCAGCTCCAGGGTGCACATGCCCGCACGGGGGTTGAAGGTCATCCCGTTGGCGGTGAGCACGATGGTCATGCCCTCGGTCCGCGCCTCTTCTCGTGCCATCTGGTCGGCCTTGATCGTCAGTGAAGCGTCGCCACCTGTGAACCGAGTGTTGAGGTCTATGGCCTCTGGCTCGTCCTCGCTCGGAAGGAAGAGACCGCTGACGAGCGACTCGCCGCGGTCGAGCAGCATCTGTGCCTCCACCACCCCGGTCGAGGCGAGCACCGCCGCGGGCAGTTCGGCCGCCGCGAGATCGGCGCGCAGTGAGACGATCGACACCTCTCCGGTGCCCGCGTCCGCCTCGAGGGGCACATCTCCTACGGCAGCCCGGAATGCCGGCATCGCGGCCCGCCCGCCGAGGTAGCCCGCGGCGAAGACGATGACGAAGGCGACGGTCGCCGCGCCGACGTCACGCAGCAGCCTGCGAGCGCCCCCGTCGCGAATCATCTCAGTTGGTCGGCGTAGGCATGGAGAACCATGACCATCGAGCGTACCCCGGTTCGACGTGTTCGCTCGCGATCCGGCGACGATTCATCACGCGCCGGATGTGTTCCTCAATTCGAACACGGCAGTGAACGACAGGGGCTCGCCGCTCCGCAGTTCTGGCACGCCGTCGCAGGCCAGATGACCCTCGAAGTAGGGCACCGAGAGCCTCCCGTAGATACTCTGCTCCAGCGTGTAGCCCAGGTCCAGGAGTTCGACCGTGCACATCCCGGCCTGTGAGAAGAACATCAGCCCCTGGATCGACAGAACCACACTGACGCTCTCGGTCTTCGGCTTCCCGATCTGCAGCGCATCGGCGACGACCGTGAAGGTGGCATCGGTGCCGGAGAATCGGGCGTTCACGTCCATGGCCAGTTCCTCGTCGTCATGATCGCCAACCGGAAGGAAATTGCTGCTCACGGACTCGCCCCCGTCGAGGACCAACCGCCCCTCGACCGCCCCTGTGGCCGCCAGCAGGGCTGCGGGGGGATCCATCGCGGCCAGCTGGGCCTGCAGGCTCTCGAGAGACGCCTCGGCCGGGTCGCTGAACGCGTCGTCCCCCATCACGGCCGATCCCCCGGTAGGCACCTCGCCGATCGCGGCCGCGTCGGCAGCCGCCTCGATCTCGACCGGGATCGAGGCACGACCGGACACGTACGCGACGGCGAAGACGATCATGAACGCGGCGGCCGCCGCGACGACGTCGCGGATCACGCGCCGACCGCGCCGTTCGGTTCTCATCCGAACACCGTGAACTGATCGGGGTGGTAGTCGAAGACGACCATGAACGAGATTCTCTCATCCGTCCGCAATTCGTTCACATCTTCACAGACCGCCTGGCCTAGAAAGACCGGCATGGTTCGATCCTCGGACGACGCGGCCCCGAAGGGCGGGGGAAGCGTCGTGAACCGCAGGTCGAGCAATTCGATCGCGCACTGCCCGGGCTGGGCGAGGAACGTCTTGGCCTCCCACGAGACGACCACCGTGTAACGGTCGGTTCGGATCTCGCCGACCTCGATGCCCCGCGCCGTGATCGTGAAGGAGGGCTGGTCGGGATCGAACCCCGAGTAGTACCGCATGTCCAGGTCGAGCGTCGAGCCCTCCTCGACGCCTTCGTCCTGCCACTCCCGGTAGTCCTCGAGGTTCAACTGGAACCGGCCTTCGAGAACCCCCTGGGATTGGAGGAACGCCACCGCGGGGTAGCCGTCCGCGGCGACCTCGGCGTGCATCTCCTCGATGGTCAGCGGCTCGTCCTCCCCTTCGACGACCGTCGTGCTCGGGATGAGGGCGGCGTCACCGAGGGCCTGCGGGAAGGCCGGCACATACGCCCGCCCCAGTGTGTAGGAGATCCCGAGAATCAGCGCGAATCCGATGATCGCCACACCCGCGTCGCGCAGGGCGCGCCGGAGTCGCATCAGATCCTTCGCGAGGACCGCCGCGGGTCGGTGACGTCGCGCAGTCCCGAACTGATCATGTAGAAGGAGGCGGCCAGCAGCGAGATGCCCAGGGCGCCCGTCAGGAGCGCGCTCCACGCGACCCCACTTCCGAAGACTCGCTGATAGGTGAGGGTGTTGTACACGAGGTTGCCCAGCCCGTACCGGTATTCGGCGATGCCGAGGAACTCGACGAACCCCTGCGTGACGAGGGCGCCGACCACGCCGGCGAGCACCACGACCGCCACGTGCGGGATGACATGCGGGACGACGTGGTGGGTGACGATCCATCGGGGGCGCCCGCCCACCGAGCGGGCCGCATCGATGAACGGCTTCTCCATCACCGAGAGCGCGCGCGACCGCACCACGATCGCCGCGGGCCCGAGCCCGAAGAACAGGCCGTAGAGCAGCCCCAACTCGAACGGACCCATCAGCCCTCGCTTGCTGGCGATGAGGAAGATCAGCGGCGGTGGAAGCAGCACGAAGGCATCGGCGACGTGGGTCATCACCCGGTCATATCTCCCCTTGAAGAAGGCGGACGACGTGCCGGCGAGAAGACCGACGATTCCCGCGCTGAGCGCGGTGGCGATCGCAACGAGGAAGGTGGGCCGCAATCCGTAGGTCATCAGGCTGAGCACGTCGCGGCCAAGGGGATCGGTACCCAGGATGTGGTCCACGGAGGGGCCGGAGGGGTGGCTGATCGCCGGATCGTGCCCGGTCTCGGGGCGGTACACGGCGGGCTGGTCGGACCAGACCGTTGCCTGCAACACCGGATGGATGAACGTGAGAACCGCGAAGAGCCCGAGGAGGCTCACCCCGGCGACGACCATCTTGCTCTGGCGGATCCGGCGCCTGGTGTCCTTCCAGCCTTCGATCTCGTGCTCGAACGCGAGGTCGGTGGGACGGTCGGTCATGCCGCCTCCCCGTCGATCCTGATCCGCGGATCGATGATCGCCTGCACGATGTCGAGCACGATTCGCAGCACCAACCCGATCAGCCCGACCACCACCAGGATCCCGATGATGATCGGCACGTTCCCGGTCTCGATCGCGTTGAAGAAGAGGCTGGCGACGCCGTTGAGGTTGAGTTCCCGCTCGATGATGATCAGCCCGGTGAGGAGATACGGGACGCTCGTGATCAAGCGCGATATCGCCGGGAGGACCGCATTCGGCGCGACATGCTTGTCGCGGATCTCCTTCTCGGGAAGCGCCTTCGCGCGACCGGTGAACACGTAGTCCTCCGTCATCTCGGACGCCACCCCGGCGCGCATCACCAGCATGCTCTCGCCGAAGGCGATGAGGATGATCGCCAGCGTTGCCATCACCGCGCTGGGCCACAGCATCCGGTCGATGGCCTCCGCCCATACGCCGAGCGCCAGCAGCGAGGCGATGAAGGCCATCAGCCCGACCGGCACGGCGACCAGCGCCAGCGCCCTGCGATCGTGCCTACGCGCCCAGCTGCGCAGAACGATCCCTCCGATGAACGCCGCCACCAGACCGACCGCGATGACGTTCAGCAGGGGGCCTTCCTCGATCGGCGCATAGGGCACGATGCCCAATCCGAACCACGAACGGACCTCGAAGAGCCATTCCGTCCCGAAGTGGGTGAGCAGAAAGACGAGAAATGGCGGGAAGGCCGCAAACAGAAGCACGCTCACCACACTGGTCGTGGCACTGAAGACCTTTCGACGGCTCCAGGCAACGAGACGGCCGATCCACTCGCCGAGCAGATAGGCGGCGACACCGCCGATGGCGAATATCGCCACCGTGACCGGAAGCACGTTGAGCACCAGCCGCGAGACGCTGTCGCCGTCGTACGACTCGCCGAGGTCGCCGCGGACGAAGTGCCACATGTAGTCGAGCCATTGGACGAGGAGCGGACGGTCGAGGCCGAGCGCCTCGCGGATGCGCTCGATGGCTCGCGGCCGCTGACCGACGCCCACCGCGAAGTCATACGGGAGCAGCAGGTTCACCGCGAAGAACGCGATGGTGACGAGCAGCGCCAGAGTGACCAGGGCCCACAGGAGCCGACGGAGCACGAACCTCGCCATAGGGGCGGGACTCTAGGGGGAGATGGCCGGGAGCAGGCGACGGGCGACGGTCCTAGGCTCGCAGTCGCTCCCGGAAGGTGAACCTCGTGGCCACACAACCCGTCGAACCTCCGCCGTCGGCCGGCGGCGCCGTTCGCCGCATCCTGGCGGCGACCGACCGGTCGCCCACCGGGGACTCGGCGGCGCGTTGGGCCGCGGCGATGGCGAACCGGCACGATGCGGTGCTGCGGCTCGCCCAAGTGGTCATGCCCCCGTCGGATCGGGGACCACGACAGCCCGCCGACACCCCGCGGGTGGACCTGCTGGCGCAGAGCCTGCACGAGTTCGCCGCCGAACTGGCCGGTGATCGGGGAGAGGCCACGGTGATCGTCGACGACGACCCCGCCCGGGCGCTCCTGGAAGAGGCCAATCGGGCCGACATCGACACCATCATCGTCGGGAATGCCGGGATGACGGGGCGCAAGGAGTTCCTCCTGGGGAACATCCCCAACCGGATCTCGCACAATGCCACCTGCACGGTGATCATCGTCAACACCAGCGGTGCGGCCGGTGAGCGCGGCACCGCTCCCCCTCTGCCCGGGCTCCTCAAGCCCGAACCCGAGCCGGTTGAGCCTCACCTCCTCGGCCGCGCCACCCACATCGGCGCGGTCATGGCCAAGCACGGGCTGAAGGGGCTCTTCGGACGCGGCCACGAGGACCCCGAAGAGGCTCAGCACGAGCAGGCGCGGCGGCTGCGCACGGCGATGGAGGAGCTCGGTCCGACCTTCGCCAAGCTCGGGCAGATCCTGTCGACCCGGCCTGACCTCCTCCCCCCCGCCTACATCGAAGAGCTGTCGACCCTGCAGGACGCCGCCAAGCCGCTGACCGAACAGGAGGTCGTCGGGGTGGCCGAGGCCGAGTTGGGTGTCCCCTGGGAGGACGTGTTCGAGAGCATCGAGCGAGAGCCGATGGCGGCCGGGACGATCGCTCAGGTCCACGGGGCGACGATGACCGGTGGGCGTCGCGTGGTGGTCAAGATCCAACGGCCCACCGCCCGCGAGGACATCATGCAGGATCTCGCGCTGTTCGAGCTGCTCGCCGAGAAGACGGAGCATCGTCGAGCCCTCCGCGAGGTGGTCGACATGCCCGCGGTGTTCGAGCACCTCTCGGCGTCACTGCAGCGGGAACTCGACTTCCGCAACGAGGCCGCCAACATCGATCGAATGCGCGAGGTGCTCGGTCCGTACTCCCGGGTGAGCGTCCCGGGGGTGGACCACGAACTGACCACCGAACGCATTCTCGTGATGGAACGAATCGAAGGAGTTCCGATCCGGGAGGCGCCCGACACCCCGGACCGGCGCGAGGCCGCCCGCCAGCTCCTGGAGTCCTTCTACCGGCAGATCATGGCTGAGGGCTTCTTCCACGCCGACCCCCACCCCGGCAACCTGATGTGGGCGGACGGCACGGTCTACCTGCTCGACATGGGAATGATCGGCGAGCTGGACAGCGACCTCCGCGAGCAGCTGATGCTGCTGCTCATGGCGTTCTGGCAGGAGGACGTCGACTT
>DATHSA010000072.1:0-9327 GCA_035464675.1 Acidimicrobiia bacterium | reverse complement strand
TGTCCACTGACACCAGCCGCGAAAGCGGCAGGGCGGAGAGGAGTGCTGCGGTGTGGCCTCCTCCGCCGTAGGTTGCGTCTAGGATCACTCCCCCATCGAGGGGCTGCATCCAGAAGACAACCCGATCGGTCAGCACGGGTCGGTGATACGACTGCGGCCGGCCCACGGTCAGCCCTCCAGAGAGCTGGCGTCAGTATGGAAGCGGGCGGAGTAAGGGGCTTTCCACGTGACATCCGGAGGGCTGACCTTGGGTCGGCCGGCATTGGTAGGTGCTGCACTCAGGTTCCTTCCTCGCTCAGGGACTCCTCGATGCCGGCGTACAGGTCGTCGGCCTCGTGCGAGAGCGACTCCCAGACGCCCGGGTCCCAGATCTCGATTCGATCGGCAACGCCCAGGACCACCACGTCCTTGTCGAGACCGGCATAGGTCCGGAGGGGCTGTGGGATCTGCACCCGTCCCTGCTTGTCCATCTGCTGGTCCGAGGCCGCTCCGAAGAACGACCGCGCGTAGTTCCGGTTGGTGCGGTTGGTGCGGGGAAGCCGGTTCAGCTTCGCCACCTCGTCCTCCCATCGGTCCATCGGGAACACGTAGAGGCAGCGCTCCTGTCCCTTGGTCACCACCAACCCGTCGCCGAGGCGATCGCGGAACTTGGCGGGCATGACCACCCGCCCCTTCTCGTCGACGCTGTGCTGGTACTCGCCCAGGAACACTCGGTCTCTCCGTCCTGTGCACCGTCATCGCCTCCCTGGAGGCGCTGGGTAGGGGGCACGCCTGCCCCCGGGTTCTCCACGTTGCCCCACTTTCGCCCACAACGCGCCACTTGTCAACCCCATTTCCCCCCCAGCCCACCCTGCTTCCCCCTACCCCGATCCGGTCGAGGACCCGTCCCGGGCAGCGGACGGACGACGGGCGACGGACCTACCCTCCCCTCGTGCTCTCCGACCGCCGCATCCTCGTGACCGGCGCCTCCAGCGGGATCGGCCGTGGCCTGGCCCTGGCGTACTCCGGCAGCGGCGCCCGGGTCTGGGCGGCAGCACGATCGGCGGAGGGACTCGAGGAGGTGGCTGACCAGGCAGAGGGCCTCGTCGTCCCGGTGGTGGCCGATCTCACCACCGGGTCGGGACGGAGGGCCGTGGCCACAGCGATCGATAGGGACGGCGGACGGATCGACGTCGCCGTTCACGCCGCCGGGATCCTCGGCCCGGTGGGCGTCGATCTGGTCGACTATCCAGAGGATGCATGGCGGAGTGTCTTCGAGATCAACGTCACCGCGGTCCATCTGCTCCACCAGGAGATCTCCCGACTTCTCGACAGCGGTGACTCGCCGGTGGTGATCGGGCTCGCCTCGACGGTCGGCAGGGAGCCGCGAGGCGGGTGGGGCATGTACGCGGTCTCCAAGCACGCCCTCGAGGGATGGCTGGGCACGCTGGCCGAGGAGTGGGCGGGCGGGCGGGTCTACTCCGTCAACCCCGGGGGGACCCGCACCCCCATGCGGGCCGAAGCCCGACCCGAGGAGGATCCGGAGACCATCCCCGGGCCCGAGGACATCGCAGCGTTGTTCCTCAGACTCGCCCACCCCGACGCCCCCGAGCCCACGGGGTCCGTCCTCGAGGCGCGAGATTGGATCGGAAGAGATCCCTGGGAGGGCTTGGCGCGCTGACATCCGTCATGCCGACACCGGCCGACGTAGGATCGGGGCATGACCACCGAGCGACCCGACACCCAGTCCCCCGAGAAGCCCAACCGATGGATCGGCCCCCTGATCCTCCTCCTCCTGATCCTGACCCCGATCCTGATCCTCATCGTCTCGAACACCGACACGGCCACGGTCGCATGGGCCCAGTTCGAGTGGGAGGCGCCTCGCTGGCTCGTGCTCACCGCGACCTTCCTCGCCGGCGCCGTCGGCGGGAAGGTGCTCGGCTGGGTGTGGCGTTCCTGGCGCCGGAGGGTTCGCCGCCGCGAGCAGGACGCCGAGCTGGCGCGCCGCCGGGCCCTCGAAGACACCGACGACTGACGGGTCAGGTCTCGGGAACCGCGGACCCCGCGGCCTCGGCGTGATCTGCCTCGACGATGTGGATCATCACGTCGCCGTCCGGGAGAATGGTCGGCGCGTCGAGCCGGTGCGCTCCCAGCGATCGGGCGTGCTCCCCCACCCGCTGCAGGACGTCACGAATCAGCATTCGCGCCGGCCCCGGCTCCTCGCCTGCATCGAGGAGAGCGGTGTCGGCGGGATCGGCGGAGATGACCCGGACACCCCGGCTCCTGAGATCCCAGAGCATGATCTCCTGAACGATCTGGTCTGAGGAAAGGGCGGCGAGCCCGGCAATCAGCACACCATCGACCGCACCCGAGGCCACGACTCCGAGCAGGCCCAGGTAGCCGTCCCGCCCGAGCGCCTCTCCTGGCGTGCGGGCGTCCTGGCAGACCGCGACGAGGGAGTGCCCGTGCTCGACCGCATGGCGGCGCAGCACCTCCTGCTGCTCGAACGCCGACCGCCCGGCGGACGGGTCGGCAGACTCGCGTACATAGCCGACGACGCGCAACGGAACCTCCCGCTCGCAAGGGTACCACTACTCACAGTGCGGACTCAGGTGACTGAAAGTGAGGAGTGTCGGCCGCCCCGGGCCCACGACACCCCGACGGCGGGCGCGATCCTGCCGGCTGTGGGCTGTCGTCCGCGCGCCTAGACCGCCGCCCCCAGGTACTCGTGCCAGGAGGGATGGGGTGGGGCGCCGAGACCGACGAGAAGCCAGCCGTGCTCGCGCGGGGCCCGTGGCGATGCGGTGAGGCTCATCCCGGCTTCCCCCGGCGTGCGACTTCCCTTGCGGGTGTTGCAGCGCCGGCAGGCGGCCACGACGTTCTCCCAGGTGTGAGTCCCGCCACGCGATCGCGGCACGACGTGGTCGAGATTCTCGGCGGCGCTGCCGCAGTACTGGCAGATGTGGAGATCCCGGGCGAACACCGCCCGCCGGTTCAGCGGCACACGGCGCCGGTAGGGCACGCGCACGTACCGGCGGAGCCGGATGACCGTGGGGACTTCGACCTCCAGGCTCTCCGACCGCCAGACCTGATCGCGGGAGTGGACCATCTCGGCCTTCTCGCGCACCACGAGGACGACGGCGCGCCGCGCCGACACCACGGATAGTGGCTCGAAGGATGCGTTCAGGACGAGCGCTTGAGCCATGCGAGACGGCACGTTAGTCGTGGCCAGGTCACGAGCGTCCAGCCCGCGACGAGGACCCCTGCGGGCCGGCTGGAGGAGAAGCTCAACCGCGCAACGCGACGAATGTCGCTCGGGCCACTGCGAACGCCCTGGCGGCCCGCACGATGGCGGCGCCGGCGACGCGGCTGCCGTCGGCCTTCTCGAGGACGACGGTCACGACCTCGGAACCCTCGACGGTCTCGGATGCCACCCAGAGCAGGCGTTGCGGCTTCCCCTCGGCCAGCGCGCCGACCGCTGCGGCAATCGCGCTCGACACGGCCATGTCCGTCGAGTCCGCCGCCTTGCGGCTGAACCGCTGGCCGTCGGTGGCCACCGCGGTGACCGTGACGCCATCCATCGACTCCTCGTACGAGAGCGAGGCGAGGGATGCCCGCGCACTCGTCTCAGAGCCGGACACCGACCCGGTCTCGAGATCCTCCGACGTCTCGACGGCCTCCCCGGGAAGGGCTCCGGGTTTTTGAGAAGGCGACCAAGGATCGGAAGTCGGCGAATCGGCACCGGACTCCAGGTCGGCCGGCGCGGCCAGGGGAAGGTTGACCACGGGCGCAAGATCGTCACCGGCGACCCTCGACCGTATTCCGTGTGAGGCGAGGACCTGCTGAACCTCTGCTCCGACTCGATCGGGATCGGCGTCCGGATGCAAGCGGACGCGGATGCCCGAGGGCGAGCCGTCGTCGGAGTCCACCTCGGCGTCGGCCACGCCCGGCAGAGCCCTCAGCTGCTCACGAAGGTCGGGGGTCACGGTCCACTCCGGTTCCACTCGCTGTCCAGCACCGAGAGTAGTCGCCGGGAACGCTCTCTGTCCCCCCGGCCACGGGGCCGGTGCAGATCGCGCGGTCCACGGGCCGCCGGCCCCGGCCTCTCGCCCGGGAGACCGATCCCCGCATGTTTCACCCACTGATAACCTGCCGGTTCGAGACACGAGGAGGCCATGTGGCGACACGACAGGTGGCCGAGGACGATCTCGTCTGGTACGCCGATCGCTTCGACGAGATCGCCGGGAACATCGAACGCGTCATCCAGGGCAAGCGTGAAGCCGTGGACCTCATCGTCATGAGCATGCTCTCGGAGGGCCACGTTCTCATCGAGGACGTCCCGGGTGTCGGAAAGACGCTGCTCGCCAAGTCGCTGGCTCGCAGCATCCACTGCGGGTTCACCCGCATCCAGTTCACCCCGGACCTCCTCCCCTCCGACATCACAGGAGTCTCGGTCTGGGATCGCGAGCGAAGCACGTTCGTCTTTCGCGCCGGTCCGGTGTTCACCAACATCGTCCTCGGTGACGAGATCAACCGGGCGAGCCCCAAGACGCAGGCCGCGCTCCTCGAGGCCATGGAGGAGCATCAGGTCACCGTGGACGGCACGACACGCGAACTTCCGGCCCCGTTCATGGTGATCGCAACGCAGAACCCGATCGAGCACGAGGGGACGTATCCGCTGCCCGAGTCTCAGCTGGACCGTTTCATGATGCGCGTCATCATGGGCTATCCGTCCCGCGCCAAGGAGCTCGAGATACTCGAGACCCACGGCCAGTCGTCGTCGTACGACGACCTGGAGCCCGTGGTGAGCGGCGACGACGTCATCCGCATGATCGACGTGGCGCGGAGGATTCACGTCTCCGAGCCGGTCAAGGAGTACCTGGTCGACACGGTGGAGGCGACCCGCCACGACCCCGATCTCCTACTGGGCGCATCTCCCCGCGCCACCCTGTACCTGCAGCGCGCCGCCAGAACCAGGGCGGCAGTGGCGGGGCGCGGCTATGTGACCCCCGACGACATCAAGGCCATGCTGCGGCCCGTGCTCACGCACCGCCTGATCCTCCGCCCGGAGGCGCAGATGCGGGGCACCGACATCGACGAGGTCCTCGACGGCATTGCCGCCGGGATCCCCGTACCGGGGAGCGGGGTCAGGGCCTGATGCCCACCGGCCGGGGGTGGGCCGCGATCGGAGTGTCCGCCGCCCTCTTCTTCCTCTGGGCAGGATTCGGTGAGAGCGATCTGATGACGACGGCGACGTTCCTGCTCGCGGCCGTCGCGGTCGGCATGGTGTTCGTCCGGCTGTCGTCCACCGAGGTCGCCGTCTGGCGGCGCATCCTCCCCGCGCAGGTGCACGAAGGCGACACCGTCATGGTGGAGATGGATGTCATCGCCGGTCGACGCCTCCGCAACGTCGAGCTCGAGGACACCGTCCACGGGCTGGGCACCGCCCGCTTCGCCGCAGGCAATGCTCGCCGCGGCGAAGCCCTGACCGCTCGCTATGAGGTCCGATGCCGCGGGCGGGGGGTTTTCGC
This sequence comes from Acidimicrobiia bacterium, assembly GCA_035464675.1. GTDB lineage: Bacteria > Actinomycetota > Acidimicrobiia > Spongiisociales > UBA11373 > JAUYIV01. Next base: position 3,817 of record DATHSA010000072.1, on the reverse strand, counting down.
CGTCGGGCCGGCTCTGCTCAGTATCTCCGACCCCTTCTCGCTGACCGAGCGTCGCACCGCTGTCGGCGAGATCGATCGCTTGACCGTCTACCCACGGGTCGAACCGCTGATCGGTCTCCCTGTGGTCCGCGGTCTCGACCCCACAGTCGCATCGACGCGCCCGACGTCGGCTCCGTTCGGCGGCGAGGACTTCTTCACGCTGCGGGAGTATCAGATCGGTGACGATCTTCGGAAGGTGCATTGGCCCAGCTCGGCCAAGCGCGACGAGCTCATGATCAAGCAGCTCGAGGTGCCCTGGCAGAATCGCGCTCTGGTCGTGCTCGACACGCGGGGTCATCGCTACCCGGTCCCGGAGGCATTCGAGCAGGCGGTGCGGGGGGCGGCCTCGGCTGTGGCGCACCTGCACTCCTCGGGCTACGGGCCCGAACTCTGGTCGAGCGGCAGATCCACCCGCTCTCGTTCCACCGACCGGTACGTGGACGCGATGGAGACGCTGGCCAAGGTTGAGACGGGCGACCGCCTCGACCTGCGCAAGACCGTGAGCGCGCTGCTCCGCCACGGCGGTGGAGGCGGAGCCCTGGTGGTGGTCACCGGAGTTCCCGACGAAGGCCTCGTCGGCGCCCACCGACTCCTCACCGGCCACTTCACCCGCACGATCCTGATGGCGGTCACCGAGGACCCCGATGCGGCCGCAGACCGGATCAAGGGGATGGACGCCGTGATGGTGACGGTCGGATCACATGGCCGCTGGGCCCCCGCCTGGCGGGCGGCGATGGAGGTGCAATGGTCTACCGCCTGAGCTGGCTGACCGGTGTCGCCGGCATCGCCCTGGCCCTCGCACGGGTCGACCGCCTGCTGCTCGACTCCTCCGGTGGCCTCCCCTGGCAGGTGGTACTGGTGGCCTCGGCGGTCCTCGGCGCCACCATCTCGTGGGCCGGCGTCGCCTATCGCCTCCACGGCGCCCTCCTCACCGTGATCCACCTCGGCGCCATCGTGGTGACCGTGGTCCGCATCGCCGTCCCCGAGACCACCTGGTTCGTGTTCCCGACGCGGGCGTCGGTCACGGCCATGGCGACCGAGCTCGAGTTCGCCCGGGACGTGATCCGCGCCGGCGTCGCCCCCGTGATCCCCCTGGCCGGCCTGGTCGCGATCCTCGCGCTGGTGTTCTGGGGGCTGGGCGCGCTGCTCGCCTGGGGTCTCAACACCGGCCGCCCGTACGTCGCCGTGCTGACCCCGCTCGTCGTCTACCTGGAATTCGCCGTCCTCGATCGCCGCCTCGGTGGGTGGTGGACGACCGGCTTCATGGCCCTCATCGGCCTCACGCTCATCGCCGTGACCATCGACCGCCGCCGGGAGACGGCCGGGCTGACGCGCACCGCGTCTCGCGGGACCCGCCGCCGAAGACCACTGCCCGCGATGGCGGTCGCAACGCTGATCGTCACCGTCCTCGTCGCCAGCAACGCCAGCCAGGCGATCGCCGACCTGGTGCCCCGGCGCGGGTTCCTCGAACTGCAACCGGTGAGCAACCTGTCGGGCGACTACTTCGGAAGCATCTCCTACAACCCGTTCGTCGGGATCCAGCAGAGCCTGGTGGCCCAGGGCAACACTCCGATATTCGTCTTCGACCCGATCTCCGGGCACCCCGCCGACCAGGTGTACTGGAGGCTGGTGACCCTGGACTCGTTCGACGGCGACCAGTGGTACGCGGGCAGCACCCGCCTGGCCGACCCCGGCGACACCGGCCGGTTCGAGGACCCGGCGGCGGTGTTCGCCGGACCGGTGGCATCCTTCGAAGCCGAGGTGACCATTCTCGCCCTCCAGATGGACTGGGTGCCCGCTCCCTACGCACCCGTCGCCTTCAGGAGTCAGGAACCGCTGATCCGCGATGGCGTCAGAGTCCGCCGGGCCGACGGCTCGATCCACTTCGACGCGTTGACGTTTCGGGGCATGGCATTCGATCTACGCTCCGAGATCCCTCAGCCGAACATCGACATCCTGAGTCGCCGGGACGACGGCACGCCGTCGAGCGTCTTCCGTTCCGCGATCGAGACCGGTGACTTCGGGCTCGTCGACATCGATCTCCCCGAGATCGTCAACCGGGACCTTCTCGACGCCGAGCGGTATCTGGCACTGCCCGAGGGGCTCGACGAGCGGATCGAGCTGCTGGCGCGGGCGCAGATCCAGGGCCTGGAGACCGACTTCGAACGGGCGCTGTCACTCGAGGACTTCTTCCGGCGCCCGGGCAACTTCGCGTACTCCATCGAGGTCCCCCCCGGGCACGGCGCCGAGGATCTCGCCGACTGGCTGCTCGAGCCGGCCAGTGACAACTACCGCACCGGGTACTGCGAACAGTTCGCCACCTCCTTCGCCGTCATGGCGCGCACGATCGGGATCCCCAGCCGGGTCGTGCTCGGGTTCACTCCGGGCAACACCGTCGCAGATGGGCGAGTCGTCGTCGCTGACCGCAACGCGCACGCCTGGGTGGAGCTGTGGATGCCCAGCCAGGGCTGGGTGAAGTTCGATCCCACCCCGCGGAGCGACGGCATCAACCCGACGACCGGTGACGATCTCCCCTTCTCGGCGTCGGAGCATCTGGCCGCGGCCCAGGCCGAGACACGGCCGCGCACCACGCCGGGCGGCACGCCGACCACCACGCCCACCACGATCCCGGTCGAGCCCGAGGTCGCCGAGGTCCCGGACGGGACGAGCGCCCAGCCCTCGGGCCCGCCCGGCTGGCTGATTCCCGCCACGGTCGCCGCCCTGGCCCTCGGCATGATTCCCGGCGTCAAATGGGTGCGCCGCAGGCGCCGGATCCGCCGGTTCGAAGACGGCGACGTCTCGGCGGCCTGGCAGGAGATAGTCGACCGCCTCGCCGACCTCGACGCCGATCTTCACCCCTCGCGGACGCCTGCCGAGGTGGCTGCCGGCGTCGGACCCGTGCTCGGTCCCCTCGCCGACGTCTATGCGGAGTCGGCGTACGGGGCCGGGGCCCCGATGTCGTCGCGCCGCCTCGCCACGGCAAACCGATCGATGGCCGAGACCGAGCAGGCGCTGGTCCGGGCACATTCGATCTTCGAACGGGTGGTGGCGAGGTACCGGGTCAGGTCGCTGGTGAAGAGAGTCCGCCGCTAGGGCGTACGGCACGGTGGCCGGCTGATCCGCCCCGCGGGGAGGGACCCTCGGCCTACCCCTCCGCCGCCTCGGTCTGAACGTCGTCCTCGACCCGCCGCAGCATCTCCAGGAAATGCTCTCGGTCGAGCTCGAAGCGGGTGATGTCCTCCTCGACCTCTCGAGTGATCTCGTCGATGGCGACGAAGAAGGCCAGTTGGCCCTCCCGCAACGCGTCGATCAACTCGCCCTCGTCACTCGCCACCTTGAAGATCGACTGTCCGTCGGTGACGAGCTTGACCTCGGCGAGGTGGCTGTCCATGTCGGCGGTACGTCGCAGGTAGTCCCAGGCGCGGCGAACGCGCTGCACGGACATCCCGTTGTCGAGAAGACTCTTGATGACGCGAAGAGCGACGAGGTCTCGAAAGGAGTAGAGGCGGCGCTTGCCGGGTCTGCCCCCGGTGCCCTGGATGGATGGCTGGACGAGTCCGACGCGGTCCCAGTACCTGAGTTGGTGTGCGGTGCAGTCGGTCAGACGGCACGCTTGCTGTGCGGTGAACCCTTCCAAGCCTTCCTCTCTCCATCCAGGGTCGCCGGCTGAATGCAGCAGCCCGGCGACTCGGTCTCCCCCGAGGCTGGCGACTCTAGCGGCTACGCCAGCGACGCCGCAGCCGCCCCACCATCGACTCCGGTGAGGCGGCACCAACGC
>DATHSA010000071.1:0-18804 GCA_035464675.1 Acidimicrobiia bacterium | reverse complement strand
CCTTCTCAGGCGTAATGGCCCGGCTTGGGTCGCAGCCGGACCAACCCTTCGTGAGAAGGGGCTAGGGGACCGAAGTCACGGCGGAAGTATAGGGACGCGCGTGACCGGACGGCAAAGCCGCGGAGGGAGAGGAGAAGAGGGGTCGGCGGATCGAAATGCGAATAGGATTCGGACGATGTGGCGGTCCGCCCAGACTGCCGGTCTTCTACTCTCTCTCCTGGCTTCAGCGTGTGCCGGGTCAGACGGCGATCCGATCACTGGGGCCGCTTCATGCGACGACCTCGCCGAGCCGATTGCAGGCGTCGTCAACGAGTTCGGCTCGGCACCCACCGATGTGCCCGGCATCGCCGAGATCGAGGTGGCCGTATTCCTCCACGACTCACTCGGTCCTGATGAAGCGTCGGCGCTACTGGACGAAGTCGCCGGGTGGGAGGGGGTGGCGTCCGTCACCTTCTTCACGAAGGAGGACGCCCTCGTCGAATTCCGCGAAATGTTCAGGGACCAACCGTCATTGATCGAGATCGTGGAAGAAGACCCCTCGATCCTCCCGGCTTCACTGCGACTGAGACTCGATGGAACCGTGGGACTCGGTGTGCTGACCGACCGGCTGCTATCGACCCCGGGGGTCTTCCAAGTCAGAGGCGCCGAAGACGCCGTCAACGACTTCGCATCGCATTTCTGGCGGCTGAGCGCCTCGCTGCGGGAGAGATACGCCTCCATCTCCGATCGCGCCGATGCGCTCGGCTGCGACATCCGTGACGTCGTGGACACAGCCTCCGATCGCGGGCTTCTGGAGCCAGGCATCTTCGCTGATTGGCTGCTGGAGGAGATCCGGGCCGGCACACTTCAGGGCTGAGAAGGGGCTGTCGAGCCGGAGGACCGCGCCAGCCCCTACACCGTCGGGGGATGGACACCAAGTCGGGCTCGTCGTCACTTGCGGTCGCGTCTAGCGCGCCGCACCCTCCATCGATCCTGTGAGCTTCGAGAAGTCCAACGCGTAGAGGGCGCAGACCACCGCGCGTTCGCCGCCGTCCCATAGGCCCTGCGTCGGGACGACGGCCCACACGTCGAAATCGCTCACGAGGTAGTCGATCCCGACGTAGCCGTCGAATTCCTCGATGCATCGGTCATACGCAGCATCGAGCGAGGCCTCCAGGCCGGGATAGGTCGTCTCGGTCATCGAGAACACGAAGAACACCTCGTTGTCATGTGGATTGGGGCAGGGCACCCCCGGGACCTCGACGATCTCGTCGGTGTCGAAATTCGGGTCGTCGAAGCAATCCCCGACCGCGAGCTCGAACACCGACACGAGCGCCTCCGAATCGAGTCCCAGTTCGGCGGCCAGGAACATGTCGACGATCTCGGTCCAATTGACGATCTCGACGAGAGCGTCGAGATCGAGGGGAGCAATCACGATCCCTGCGGGGAACCGATCCGGAGTCAAGCCTGCCGTCCCCGCGAGGCCGTACACGTTCAGGAAGATGTCGTACAGGTCGGGGCCGTCGATCGTCTCGACGACGATGCCCCGGCCGTGCAGCGCCTCGATCTGCGCAGCCACGTACGCGGCGTCGACCTCCCATACGAGCAGGACATTCGTCCGATCTGCATACGGTGCCAGGAGTTCCGGTCCGATGTAGGGCTTGCCGAGCGGATCCCCCATCGGTCCGAACAGCCCAGCCTCGGTGACCTCGGTGAGCCATTCCTGCATCAACAGATCCATCGTCTCGGGATCCTCGATCGCCTCCCTCAACTGGTCCCCGACCTCGGTGAGGAGCTCTTCGTCGAGCGTCGACGTGAGCGCGTGGACCCAACGGTTCATCGTGCCGGCCAGGCTGACGAACCAGCGTCCATCGATCTCCTGGACCTCGAACTGGATGGCAGAGGCACCCGCCTCCCCGAGACTCGCCCCGGACTCCGCCCACCGCTCGAACAGCGGGCCGAAGATCGGGAACTCGTAGAAGAGTTCCTCCTGTCCCTCGAAGGGGTTGTCGGCGGACTCGTCCGCCGGAGTATCGAGGTCCACGCACTGCTCTCCGTCGAACTGCGAGAAGTCGAAGTCGATCTCTCCCTGCGCCTGCGCCGCGACTATCAACTCGAGAAGAGACTCGGGGATGTCGACCGTCAGGCACTCGCCATCCCGGTCCACCGTGACCACCCCCATGTCGGGCACGTCGAGCACGAACTCGAACCTCGGCACGTCCTCGATCCACGCCACCGTGTCGTCTTCCCCGATCGCGGAGCCGGCAACGATCCCGTCGATCGAATACGAGAAGCCGGCGTCCGCCATCCCGGTGCGGGCATCGGCCACTGCTTCGTCCCACTCCTCGATGAAGAGCTGGGCGTAGCGGCGGAAGGCCGCCGTCTCCCCGGGAACCAGTACCCCGACGAACCCGCGGAGGTCGAGTTCGAAGGCTGCCAGCGCTGCTTGCTCGAGCGCATCCTCGGCGCTCTCGGCTCCCGCCGGCTCGGGGAAGGGTTGCTCGGTCGGATAGGGCTCACCGGCCTCGCGGCGGGCCGCTTCGGCGATCGTGTGGAGCAGGCTGATGCGCCATCTGCCCTCCTCCCTGACCACCGCCAGGCCGAAGTCCTCGCCGATCGGCGACAAGCCATCCGTAGAGGTATCGATGTCATCCGCCCAATCCTCCGGGAGGAAGTGGGTCAGCAGCGATCCCAGCGGCAGGTCGTCCGGCCGCACCGTCGACGAGAACTCCCCGGACACCGCCACCCACACGAGGTCGTCGGCCAACTCCTCTGCCTCGAACGAGAGGCCCTCGAACTCGATGTCGATGCCCTGGAGCTGCTCGAGATCGACACCGGACACGATGCCGAGCCGCTCCGCCTCGTCGAGGCTCTCCAGCAGCGGCTCGATGATGAACCGGTGCTCGCTCGGCAGGACGCGCTCGGTTGCACCCAGGACGTCCTCCTCGCCGATGGCGTCGAGGAAGCCCCTGACCACGCCCTCGGGGCTCCCACCCCCGCTGCAGGCCGACAGCAGGAGAGCCGCGATGAGCACAACGGCGCCGCCGGCAGCGGCGGATCTTCCGACCTCCCCGACCGCCCTCCTGCCCGATCTCGTTTGGTGCCCCATGCCCCACCCTTCGTCGAACCCACTCGAACCGGATTGCCCCCGGCGACAATCCCTGGGGGACAACGAAGCCCGAGGATACGCTCCCGCGCCGCGGCCCGCGGTCGCGATCGCTCGACGGTGTCGCTCGCGATCGCCGCCGACATGCTGCTCCGCCGGCAACCGGTAGCCTCCCTCCCCCCGATCGAGAGAGGACCGCCTTGGTGCCCACACCGCACATCTCCGCCGAAAAGGGCGATTTCGCCGAGACGATCCTGTTGCCGGGCGACCCCCTGCGGGCCAGGCACATCGCGGAGAACCACCTCGAGAAGGCGCGCCTGGTCAACGAGGTCCGGGGCATGCTCGGGTACACAGGCGAGTACAAGGGGACCCCGGTCTCGGTCATGGGCACCGGAATGGGCATCCCGTCGGCGTCGATCTACTGCACCGAGCTGGTCCGCGAGTACGGCGTCGAGAACCTGATCAGGGTGGGCACCTGCGGCGCGATGCAGCCGTCGATCGCAATCCGCGACATCATCCTCGGCATGGGCGCCTGTACCAACTCGGGTGTAAACCGGTTCCGGTTCGGCGGCAACGACTTCGCCGCCATTGCCGACTTCCACTTGCTGCGGACCGCCGTGGAGACCGCCGAGCGGCTGGATACCCCGGTACACGTGGGCAATCTCTTCTCCGGAGACCTGTTCTATGTGCAGGAGCCCGAAACGGCCTTCGGCCAGATCGCCGCCATGGGTGTGCTCGCCGCCGAGATGGAGGCGGCCGGGATCTATGGGGTCGCCGCCGAGACCGGTACGCGCGCGCTGGCGATCGTCATGGCGAGCGACCATCTCCTCACCGAGGAAGCGCTCTCGTCCGAGGAGAGGCAGACCGCCGTTGACTCCCTGGTCGAGTTGACGCTCGAAACGGTCGTCTCGCTGTGACGCGAACGGTGATGGTGCCGGCAGGCACACGAACGCTGGTCTTTCGGCGACGCTTCAGCAGCCTGCCGATGCAGGTCGAGTTCGAGGCGGCTCCGATGGCCGGCCCCGTGTCCGGCGCCGTGGAGAGGGTCGGGTCGCGATGGATCTTCGGCCGCACGACGAGCATCGCCCCGCTGCGCGGGTTCAACAGTGTGCGGAAGGGATTCTGGGACACCCTGTTCGAGGTCTACGTCACCTCGGACTCTCCGGTGGCGGTGACACTCACTCGCCCGGCCCTCCGGAGCCGCGTGCTGGTCGGTGCCCTCGCCCTGTTCGTCGTGGCCGTAGCCGCAGCGACCGTCCTCCTCGTCGCGAACTGAAGCGCGAACCGGCCCGCTCATCGGAGCGGGCCGGTGTCGGTTTCTTGCGAGAGGCTGGTGGCTGGAAGCCGGTGGCTTCCGCGCTACTCCTCCTCGCCCTCTTCGTCCTGGGCGCCCAGTGAGGCGAGCCACTCCGCCGGGTTGGCGGGCAGCGACTCTTCCTCGACCTCGGCGCCTTCTCCGAACAGGCCGAGGGCGCTGACGACCGTGGCGTCCGGCAGCGATGGCTGGACCACCTGATAGGGGTCGGCCCCCGTGCCCGCCGGGATCAGCTTGCCGATGATCACGTTCTCCTTGAGCCCGCGGAGGAAGTCCGAGCGGCCCTGGAGTGCCGCCTCGGTGAGCACCCGGGTGGTCTCCTGGAAGGAGGCCGCCGAGAGCCACGAGTCGGTGGCCAGCGAGGCCTTGGTGATACCCATCAGCTCGGGGCGCCCCTCGGCGGGCTTCTTGCCGTCGGCGACGAGTTGCTTGTTCACCTCGCGGAACTCCTGGGCGTCGATCAGCTCGGCGGGAAGGAAGGTCGAGTCACCCGGATTGACCACCCGGACCCGACGCAGCATCGCCCGCACGATCAGCTCGATGTGCTTGTCGTGGATGTCCACGCCCTGGCTGCGGTACACCTCCTGGACCTCGTCCACGAGATACCGCTGCGCGGCGCGGACGCCCATGATCTCGAGGACCTCCTTCGGGTCGAGCGGGCCCTCGGTGAGCGGAGTGCCCGGCTCGATCTCCTGGCCGTCCTTGACCTTGAGTCGAGCGCGCCGTGAGACCGGATAGGCGACCTCCTCTTCCTTGTCGACGACGACGATGCGCTTGCCCTCCTCGTCGTCTTCGATGCGGATGACCCCGCCGATCTCCGAGATCGGCGACTTGCCCTTCGGCGACCGGGCCTCGAAGAGTTCCTGGACGCGCGGCAGGCCGTGGGTGATGTCCTCACCGGCGACGCCGCCGGTGTGGAAGGTCCGCATCGTGAGCTGGGTGCCCGGCTCGCCGATCGACTGGGCGGCCATGATCCCGACCGCCTCACCCGGCTCGACCATCCGGCCCGTGGCCAGGCTGAGCCCGTAGGAGGCGACGCTCACACCGAAGCGCGACTGGTCCGTCAGCGGCGAACGCACCCGGATCTCCTCGACCTCTTCGGCGGACATGATCGCGACCATGGCCTCCCGGTCGATGAGCTCTCCGGCGCGCAGCTTCCGACCGCTCGGGGTGTCGAGCAGGCTCCGGCCGATCTTGATGTCCTCGGCCAGCACCCGACCGAAGATGCGGTTGCGGAGGTGGCGAATGGGCTCGCCCTTCTCGTCCCGCACCCGGATGGCGATGCCGGGATCCTCCGACTCCTCGCCGTGGATCAGCACCTCTTGCGACACGTCGACGAGCCGGCGGGTCAGATAGCCGGAGTCGGCGGTGCGCAGCGCGGTGTCGGCCAGACCCTTGCGGGCGCCGTGCGTCGAGATGAAGTACTCGAGCACCGACAGGCCCTCACGGAAGTTGGCCTTGATCGGGCGGGGGATGATGTCGCCGCGTGGGTTGGCGACCAGCCCACGCATGCCGGCGATCTGCCGTACCTGCATGATGTTCCCGCGCGCGCCGGATCGCACCATCATGTCGATGGGGTTGAACGCGTCCGACTTCAGGCTCGCCTCCATGGCGTCCTTCACCTTGTCGGTCGCCTCCGTCCAGATCTCGATCAGCTCCTGACGACGCTCGTCGTCGGTGATGATCCCCTGCTGAAACTGCTCCTCGACCTTGGCGGCACGGGTCTCGTACTCCTCGAGGATCTCCGTCTTGTTCTCGGGCGTCTTCACGTCGTCCAGGCCGATGGTCAGCCCGGCACGGGTGGCAAAGGTGAATCCGAGGTCCTTGATCCCGTCGAGGAACTCCTCGACCTGCTTCTTGTCGTACCGCTCGATGACCTCCTCGATGAGGAGGCGAACGTCGCCCTTGAGGACAAGGCCGTTGATGAACGGGAAGTCGCCGGGAAGCGCCGAGTTGAGCAGCGCCCGGCCGAACGTGGTCTCGTAGGGGGTCGCGCCGTCGACGGGCTCCTCGGGGATCAGGTCCCCGAGGTGATCGCGTAGCTCGGCGTACAGCTCGGGATCGCCGGCCAAGTCGCCGACGCGCAGCTTGATCGGGGCGTGGACGCTCAGCTCCCCGAGGTCGTAGGCCATCTGGGCCTCCTCGAGGCTGCCGAAGTGCCGTCCGGCACCCGGGGCGTCCTCCACCACCTCGGAGAGGTAGTAGATGCCGATGATCATGTCCTGGCTGGGCGTGACGATCGGACGGCCGCTCGCCGGCGAGAGCACGTTGTTGGTGCTCAGCATGAGCACCCGCGCCTCGGCCTGGGCCTCCGCCGAGAGGGGGAGGTGCACGGCCATCTGGTCACCGTCGAAGTCGGCGTTGAACGCCTCGCACACCAGCGGATGGATCTGAATCGCCTTGCCCTCCACGAGCACCGGCTCGAACGCCTGGATGCCCAGGCGGTGGAGCGTCGGTGCCCGGTTGAGCAGCACGGGGTGCTCCTGGATCACTTCCGCGAGCACATCCCACACCTGGGGACGCTGCCGCTCGACCATCCTCTTGGCGGCCTTGATGTTCTGGGCGAGGTCGAGATCGACGAGCCGCTTCATCACGAAAGGCTTGAAGAGCTCGAGGGCCATCGCCTTGGGCAGGCCGCACTGGTGCAGCTTGAGCTGCGGGCCGACCACGATGACCGAACGACCCGAATAGTCGACGCGCTTGCCGAGCAGGTTCTGCCGGAACCGGCCCTGCTTGCCCTTGAGCATGTCCGAGAGCGACTTCAGCGGACGGTTGCCCGGGCCGGTCACGGCGCGGCCGCGCCGTCCGTTGTCGAACAGAGCGTCGACGGCCTCCTGGAGCATGCGCTTCTCGTTGTTGACGATGATCTCGGGAGCGCCCAGGTCGAGCAGCCTCTTCAGGCGGTTGTTCCGGTTGATCACCCGGCGGTAGAGATCGTTGAGGTCGCTCGTGGCGAAACGGCCGCCGTCGAGCTGGACCATCGGCCGGAGGTCCGGCGGGATGACCGGGACCGCCTCGAGGATCATCGCCGAGGTGCTGTTCACGCCCTGAGCGAAAGGCGTCACGACCTTGAGCCGCTTGGTGGCCCGCTGGCGCCGCTGCGCGGAGTTGGCCTCGAGGTCCTCGTTCAGCTTCTCGATCTCGGCGTCGAGGTCGAGGCGGGCGAGAAGCGACTTGATCGCCTCGGCACCCATGGCGCCCTCGTAGTAGTCCTCGTAGCGGTCGCGAATCTCGCGCCACAGCTGCTCCGACTCGACGAGGTCCTTGACGCTCATCGTGCGGAAGAAGTCGAATGCCTCCCGGACCAACTCCTCCTCGAACTCGGAGCGCTCCTGGCGGTCCTTGATCTCGCGCTCGGCCTCGCGACGGGCCGCGGACAGCTCCTGGCCCTTGGCTCCGCCCTCCTCCATCTGCTTCAGCTCGCGCTCGAGGCGCTCGAGACGAGCCTCCTTCCACTCTTCGAACTCGCGTCGCACGAGCTCGACCTCGGCCTCCATGGCCTCCTCGAGCTCGGACAGGTCCTTCTGCCGCTTCTCGTCGTCGACGTGGGTGATCAGGTAGGCGGCGAAGTAGATGACCTTCTCGAGCTCCTTGGGCGACATGTCGAGCAGGTAGCCGAGACGGCTGGGGACACCCTTGAAGTACCAGATGTGGGTGACCGGAGCGGCCAGCTCGATGTGCGCCATGCGCTCGCGGCGTACCTTGGAGCGGGTCACCTCGACGCCGCAGCGCTCGCAGATCACGCCGCGGAAACGGACGCGCTTGTACTTGCCGCAATAGCATTCCCAGTCACGGGTCGGGCCGAAGATGCGCTCGTCGAAGAGGCCATCCTTCTCCGGCTTGAGGGTCCGGTAGTTGATGGTCTCAGGCTTCTTCACTTCGCCATGGGACCAGGCGCGGATCTGGTCCGCGCTGGCCAGGCTGATCTTCAGCTCGTCGAAGAACTGGGGCACCCGTGCTCCTTCAGTCGTCTCGCGTCTCGGTCAATTCGTCTCGTATCGGTGGTCAGTCGCCGCGCTCGGGCCGGGAGATGTCGATCCCGAGGGACTCCGCGGTGCGGAAGGCGTCGTCGTCGAGCTCACGCAGCTCGACCTCCTCACCCGCCGAGAGCATCTCGACGTTGAGGCAAAGGCTCTGCATCTCCTTGATGAGCACCTTGAACGACTCGGGAATTCCGGGCTCGGGAATGTTCTCGCCCTTGACGATCGCCTCGTACACCTTCACCCGGCCGCGAACGTCGTCGGACTTGATCGTGAGCAGCTCCTGGAGCGCGTAGGCGGCTCCATATGCCTCGAGCGCCCACACCTCCATCTCCCCGAACCGCTGGCCGCCGAACTGCGCCTTGCCGCCGAGCGGCTGCTGGGTGATCATCGAGTACGGGCCGGTCGACCTGGCGTGGATCTTGTCGTCCACCAGGTGGAGCAGCTTCAGGATGTAGATGTACCCCACCGTCACGGGCTGATCGAACTTCTCACCGGTGCGGCCGTCGTACAGGGTCGCCTTGCCGTTCCCGTCGACGAGATGCATCCCGTCTCCGTTGGGCAGGGAGTTGGCGAGCACGCTGCCGATCTCGTCCTCGCGGGCGCCGTCGAACACCGGGGTGGCCACCTTGGTCCATGCCTTGGCTCCGGCCGATGCGTCGGACGAGCCCTTGAACTCCTGCCAGCCGTGCGCCGCGGCCCATCCCAGATGCGTCTCGAGCACCTGGCCGAGGTTCATGCGCGAGGGCACTCCAAGAGGCGACAGGATGATGTCGACCGGGGTGCCGTCCTCGAGGAACGGCATGTCCTCCTCCGGGAGGATCCTGGCGATCACACCCTTGTTCCCGTGGCGGCCGGCAAGCTTGTCGCCCTCGGCGATCTTGCGCTGCTGGGCCACGTAGACCCGCACCAACTCGTTCATGCCGGGGGGCAGCTCATCGCCCTCCTCGCGGCGGAAGACCTTGACGTCGATCGCCTTGCCCTGTTCGCCGTGAGGCACCTTGAGCGACATGTCGCGCACCTCGCGCGCCTTCTCGCCGAAGATCGCTCGCAGCAGACGCTCCTCGGGGGTCAGCTCGGTCTCGCCCTTGGGCGTGACCTTGCCCACCAGGTAGTCGCCGGGGCCCACCTCGGCCCCGATCCGGATGATCCCCTCCTCGTCGAGGTCGCGCAGAACTTCTTCGGCGACGTTGGGGATGTCGCGGGTGATCTCCTCGGCGCCGAGCTTGGTGTCCCGGGCTTCGATCTCGTACTCCTCGATGTGGATCGAGGTGAGGATGTCGTCCTTGACGAGCCGCTCCGAGATGACGATGGCGTCCTCGAAGTTGTGGCCGCGCCATGGCATGAATGCAACAAGCAGATTCTTGCCGAGAGCCAGCTCGCCGTCCTCGGTGGACGGGCCGTCGGCGAGCACCTGGCCCTTCTTGACCTTGTCGCCCTCGGCAACGAGAGCCTTCTGGTTGATGCTCGTGCCCTGGTTCGAGCGAACGAACTTCTTCAGCGGGTACTCCACCCGCTTGCTCCCCACCTTGACGATGATGTGGTCGCCGGTGACCTCGGACACCTCGCCGTCGTCCTCGGCGACGATTGTGTCGCCCGAGTCGAACGCCACCCGGCCCTCGACGCCGGTGCCGACGAGCGGGGCCTCGGCGCGGAGGAGCGGCACCGCCTGGCGCTGCATGTTCGAGCCCATCAGGGCGCGATTGGCGTCGTCGTGCTCCAGGAACGGGATCAGCGAGGTCGCCACCGAGACGACCTGCTTCGGCGACACATCCATGTAGTCGACTTCCTTGGGCCGCACGTAGTCCACGTCGCCTCCGCTGCGCCGGACCAGGACACGCTCGGCCGCGAAATGGCCGTCCTCCTTGAGGGGGGCGTTGGCCTGAGCGATCACGAACCGCTCCTCCTCGGAGGCCGTCAGGTAATCGATCTTCTGGGTGACCTTCCCGTCCTCGACCCGGCGGTAAGGCGTCTCGATGAACCCGAACCGGTTCACCTTCGCGTAGGTCGCCAGCGATCCGATGAGGCCGATGTTGGGCCCCTCGGGTGTCTCGATCGGACACATGCGGCCGTAATGGGAGGAGTGCACGTCGCGGACCTCGAAGCCGGCGCGCTCACGCGACAGGCCACCCGGCCCGAGCGCCGAGAGGCGCCGACGATGGGTGAGGCCGGCGAGCGGGTTGGGCTGGTCCATGAACTGGCTCAACTGGCTGGTCCCGAAGAACTCCTTGATCGACGCCACGACGGGCCGGATGTTGATCAGGCTCTGCGGCGTGATCGCCTCCGGGTCCTGGGTCGTCATCCGCTCCCTAACCACGCGCTCCAGGCGAGTGAGGCCCACGCGGATCTGATTCTGGATCAGCTCACCGACGGTGCGCACGCGGCGGTTGCCGAAGTGGTCGATGTCGTCGGGCGCATACCCGGGCTCGCGGTCGTGGAGTGCCAGCAGATACCGGATCGTGTCGAGCAGGTCCTCCTGTGAGAGGAGCCCGAGCTCATTGGCCCGATACGCCTCGATGTCCTCGAGGTCGCCCGACTCCCGCCCGAACTTCTGGTTGACCTTGTACCGGCCCACCCGGGTGAGGTCATACCGCTTCGGGTTGTAGAACAGCGTGTTGATCAGGCCACGCGCCGACTCGATGGTCGTCAACTCGCCAGGGCGAAGCTTCCGATACAGGTCGAGGAGTGCCTCCTCGCGGTCCTCCGTCGGATCCTTCTCCAGTGAGTTGGCGATGACCTCGTTGCCGTCGAACAACGCCAGCAGCTCCTCATCGGTCTGGGCGAAGTCGAGGGCGCGGAGGAATGTGGTGACCAGCTGGCGGCGCTTGCGGTCGACGCGCACCCCGAGGGTCTCCTTCTTGTCGATGTCGAACTCGAGCCACGCCCCGCGGCCGGGGATGACCTTGGCGCTGAACAGCTCGCGGTCCGAGGTCTTGTCGGGCGTCTGATCGAAATAGACGCCGGGGGAGCGCACAAGCTGGCTCACAACGACCCGCTCGGTGCCATTGATGATGAACGTGCCGTTGGACGTCATCATCGGGAAGTCGCCCAGGAAGACCTGCTGCTCCTTGATCTCGCCGGTCTGACGATTCATGAAGCGCGCGGTGACGAAGAGCGGGCGCGAGTAGTTCGAGTCGCGCTCCTTGGCCTCCTCGATGGTGAGCGTCGGCTCCTCGAACCTGTGCTCCGTCAACTCGAGCGCGAGCGTCCCGGTGAAGTCCTCGATGGGCGAGATCTCCTCGAAGATCTCCTTGAGCCCGCGCTCGAGGAACCAGTCGAACGATTCGTGTTGTACGGAGAGGAGGTCGGGGAGTGGCAGGACTTCTGGGATCTTGGCGAACGAAATACGCTCGCTGCGCGCACGAGCCAAAGGCGCTTCCTCCTCGATGTCAGACGGCGGTCAGGGCGTGGTCGGTTGTGTTCAGGGGCAAGGGCCCAGGGGTCTTTCCGAAGACGACGAAGAACCAGGATAGCACGCGGCTATCCCGGCTCGGCAAAGCCGGCGATCAGCGAGAACCTCAGGGGTCTCCTCTATGTGTTCTTCCACGGACAATGTATCGAACGAGACGCGCGGGGTCAAGGGTTCCCGAGGCGGTTCTCGCTTCGCCCCCGCGATTCGCCATTCGCCATTCGCGATTCGCCAGACCGCAGGCGACGGAGGGCGGGCAACGCCTAGCCTCGCCGGCATGCTGTTTCCCATCGCCCTGCCCCTCGTGCTCGGCGTCGCAGGATGGTTCGCTGCCGACGGGGCCGGGGCGATCACCGCCTTCGGGGTCGGACTGCTGATCGACGTCGCCGTGATCGCCGGAGCGGCGGTGTGGGCGCGGCAGATGGGGCTTCTGATGGAACCAGAAGACGCCTGGATGAATGCGCCGCGACCCCCCGGCTACCGCCGACTCGTCGAATGGGTCTACAGAAGAACGCTGCCGGGCAACGGGCAACGGGCAACGGGCAACGACTAGAGACGCGCAAAGGGGCGGGACCGTGCCCGCCCCTCACGCATTGGACCGCGACCGGGTCGCGCCTACTTGATCTCCGCCGTGGCGCCGGCGCCCTCGAGGGCGGCCTTGGCCTTCTCGGCGTCCTCCTTGGAGACGTGCTCCAGAACGGGCTTCGGCGCCTCGTCGACAAGGGCCTTCGCCTCCTTCAGGCCGAGGCTCGTAAGGGCTCGAACCTCCTTGATGACCTGGATCTTCTGGTCGCCGGCCGACGCCAGGATGACGTCGAACTCGTCCTGCTCCTCGGCCGCACCGGCGGCGCCCGCTGCGGCAGGAGCGGCCATCGCCGCCATGGGCGCGGCGGCCGTCACATCGAACTTCTCCTCGAACTCCTTGAGGAACTCGGAGAGCTCCAACACGGTCATGTTGGCAAAGACCTCGAGCAGGTCCTCGTTGCTGAGCTTGGTTGCCATTGAGCTATTCCTCCTCGGCCTCGTCGGCCGCTTCATCTGTGGTGGCCTCGTCGGCCGTGGCCTCTTCGGCCTCGGTGGTCGCCTCGGCTGCGATGTCCTCGTCGGCGGTCGCCTCCTCGGCCTCGGTGGTCGCCTCGGCCTCGGTTGCCTCGCTGGCCGTCGCCTCCTCGGCGGCGGGCTCCGGCGCGGGGGCCGGGGCCTTGTCGGCGAGTTGCTTGATCATCGAAGCGAGGTTGCGGGGCATTGCCGCCATCAACCCGGCCATCGCCGCCATCGGTGCCTGGAAGGCGCCGGCGATCCTCGCCAGCAACACCTCACGCGGCTCCAGTTCGGCGAGCTGGGCAACTCTTTCGGGGGAGAGCAGCTCGGTGCCGAGCAACGCCCCCTTGACGATCAATCGGGCATGGTCCTTGGAGAAGTCCTGCAGCACCTTGGCGGTGGTCGCGGCATCTCCCATGGCGAACGTGAGCCCGGTGGGACCAACGAGGAGATCCAGCACCTCGTCACGCCCGGCCTCGGAAGCAGCAAGGCGAGCAAGGGTCATCTTGTACACCTTGAACTCGCTACCTGCGTCGCGCAGGGCGCGGCGCAGATCCTGCTGTTCCTTCACCGAGAGGCCGGCGTACTCCGCCATGAAGACGGCACGGGCCTCCTCGAGGCGCTCCTTGATGTCGGCGACCGCCTGGACCTTCTCCGGTCGTGGCATGGCCGTTCTCCTAACGGGGATTGCTCCCCAAACAGATTCGCTCCCGACGCGAGACGTGCGCGGGAGCGGTGAAACCTCTCTCGCCCACCTGCGTCGGCGGCCTTGCGGCCATTGTCCCGAGGGGGACCGACGGTCTCGGGTCGGCTGTCGATTTGTCGAAGCGGGAGCGTAGGCCCGGGACGCTCGCTAGGCAAGACCAGCGCCTGCCCTCGGCCGTCTGGCCTTTGACGTGTTCCTATTCCGACACCAGTCCGCGAAAGTCCCCGGTGGACAGCCGGGCGACAAGTGCGACACTGACTGACAGCGGGAGCATCGGTACGCAGGGGCCGACCACCACAGTCCCTGGTCCGGCTCGAGTGGAAGGACGGCTCGGATCCCTACCCCGGCCGCCTTCAGAGGGGGATCGGCGGCAACACCTGGCCCGCCGCAGATCCCGAGGCCGGCGCAGTGCCGGTGCTCCCGCCCTCTCGAACCCCTACGCCAGCACCTCGCGCTCCACGATGTTGTCGAGGGCGCCTATGTCGATCTTCACACCCAAACCCATCGTCGAAGCCACCGTCAGCTTGCGGATATACCTGCCCTTGGCCGATGCCGGCTTGACCCGAAGCAATTCGTCGACGACGGCGGCGAGGTTCTCGCGCAGCTGCTTCGGATCGAACGAGGCCTTCCCGATGGACACGTGGACGTTGCCGAACCGGTCGTTGCGATACTCGACACGACCCGCCTTGAACTCGTCCACGGCCTTGCCGATGTCGTCGGTGACCGTGCCCGCCTTGGGATTGGGCATGAGCCCACGGGGGCCGAGGACACGCCCCAGCTTCCCGACCTCGGCCATCATCGACGGAGCCGCGATCGTGATGTCCCAATCCGCCGCCTGGGCGCCGGACTCCACTCGGGCCGCCAAATCGCTGCCGCCCACGACATCCGCGCCCGCCTCCTCGGCGGCGCGTGCCTGATCGCCCTCGGCGAACACGAGCACCCGCACCGACTTGCCGGTGCCATGCGGTAGGGAGACGGTTCCGCGAACGCCCTGGTCGGCCTGGCGTGCGTCGATACCGAGATTGAACGCAGCCTCGACCGTCTCGTCGAAGCCGGCGGTGGCGAGCGACTTCACCAGTTCGAGAGCCTCGCCCGGTGGATACGCCCGCTCCCGATCGACTCGCTGAGCGGCATCGTCGCGCTTCTTGCCCATCTTCTTCTCCTTCGTGGTCTGCGGGGCTTCTGCCCCTCCCACCTTCTCCCCCCGGAGGGGGAAGTACCCGAGCGCAGCGAGAAAGCGGGGGGCGCCCCCTCCAGCCACTCACCGCGCTTCTTTCAGCTCTCTGGTTTGCGGAAGCCTCGATCGTGTGGCTGTCAGCCCTCCACCCTGATCCCCATCGAACGCGCCGTGCCCTCGATGATCTTCATCGCCGCTTCGATGTCGTTGGCGTTGAGATCCACCATCTTGGTCTCGGCGATCTGCTTCACCTGGGCCCGGGTGACGCTCCCCACCTTCTCGGTGTGGGGCACGCCGGAGCCCTTCTCGACCCGGGCGGCCTGGCGCAGCATGACCGAGGCGGGCGGCGTCTTGGTGACGAAGGTGAACGATCGGTCCTCGTAGATGGTGATCTCCACGGGGATGATCGTCCCCGACTGGCTTTCGGTCGCAGCGTTGTATGCCTTGACGAAGTCCATGATGTTCACGCCGTGCTGGCCGAGCGCCGGGCCCACCGGCGGGGCAGGCGTCGCCTGGCCCGCGGGGATCTGCAGCTTGAGCAACGCGGCGACCTTCTTCCGACCCATTTGGCGGTCCTCCTAGAACTTCTGGATCTGCTCGAAGTTGAGCTCGACCGGGGTCTCCCGGCCGAAGATGTCGACGAGAACCCTGACCTTCGACTGGTCGAGGTTGATGTCTTCGATGATGCCGTTGAAATCGGCGAACGGGCCCTCGATGACGCGCACGGTCTCGCCGACCTCCCAGTCAGGCTTGAAGCGCGGCGCCTTCTTCTCTTCGTCCTTGCGGACACCCAGAATCCGCTCCACCTCGCGGCGCGAGAGCGGCGTGGGCTTGGTCCCCGATCCGACGAAGCCGGTCACCCCGGGGGTGTTGCGGACGACGCCCCACGAGTCGTCGTCGAGATACATCCGTACCAGCAGGTAGCCGGGGAACTGCTTGCGGGGGACCGTGACCTTGCGGCCGCCCTTGATCTCCACGACATCCTCCATCGGGATCACCACGTCGAAGATCGAGTCCTCCATGTGCATCGAGGAGATTCGAGTCGTCAGATTGGCCTTCACCTTGTTCTCGTAGCCGCTGTAGGAGTGGATGACGAACCAGGCGCCCGGGAGGTCATACGGGCTCGACGGCGGCCGAACGGGCTCATCGTCCTCGCCCTCCTCGTCACCCGGCTCTTCGCCGGACGCGGACTCTCCGGATGCCGCCTCGGCCTCGGGAGTCGCGTCTTCGCCGGACTCGTCGTCGGACCCGGAGGTATCGGCCTCAGCGACATCGGCCTCTTCGTCGGGACGCTCCTCGGTCGGTTCTTCGCCGGACTCGTCGTCGGACCCGGAGGTCTCGGCCTCAGCGACATCGTCCTCTTCGTCGGGACGCTCCTCGGTCGCCACCGACGTGCCCAGCGCCTCACGGGCGCGCTCGAGTGCCTCCTTGTCGGGGGCCTCGTCGGCGCCCTCGGCGGGAGTGGCCAGCTCTTCGGTGGTCTCGTCGGTCACCGCAACTCCAGCAAGGCGAGGATTCCCTCTTTGAACCCGATGTCGAGGCCCAGGGTGAACAGGGTCACGGCTCCCGAAGTGATCAGGGTCACCAGGGTGAAGGTGACGACCTCGCGGCGGCCCGGCCATGCGACCCGACGCAGCTCCGTGCGGACCTCGGAGACGAACTGGCGGATGCCGACGCGCTCCTTGCGACGGCGCTGGGCCATCATCTGGGCACGGCGGTCCTTCGCCCGCTTCTCTTCCTTCTCCTGTAGTCGCCGCAGTTCGCGGTTCATCTCGCTACCTCTCGATTCGGATCTCTCCGTGAGTCCGTCCTAGGGGCTTCAGCAGGGGCGGAGGGACTCGAACCCCCAACCGCTGGTTTTGGAGACCAGTGCTCTGCCAAATTGAGCTACGCCCCTTTGGGGGTGTTCGATCCCGCGCGCGAGCCTAGGAGGCGAACGGCGCGAATTGTAAACCGGGACGAGAGGGTAGGGCCAAGCCGAAAACCTCGCCGGCGGCTACGCGCGCGACTGCCTCGACAAGGCTCTGGCGATCACCGCCACCACGGTTGCCACGGCGATCACCGCCGCCACTGAGTAGCGGACCGCGATTCGCACCACGAGGGGTCGGCGCGGGTTCGAACCGTCCTGGGCCGGGAGGCGGGACATCACGACCGTGGCGAGCCCGTCGGGGGCACGAAGCGTCTCGCCCCCCATCGTGGACAACTCTCGCGACACGCCGGCGGACCGGGCCGTATCGGCCTGGCAGCGGAGGCATTGCTCGCGATGCGCCTCGAGAACGCGGTTCAGCGGCATGTCCGACGGGACCGTCTCGACGAGCCGGCAGATGACGGAATTCAACTCCCCTCCTCGAGGATCGCGCGAACCCGCTTTCGTGCGCGGTGCAACCTGACCTTGGCCGTGGTCTGGGTGATGCCCAGTTCCCGTCCCACTTCAGCATGGCTCCAGCCATATACGTCACGGAGCACCAGCACCGCCCTCTGACCCGGGCTCAGCTGGTTGATCGCCGAACCGAGTTCCGCCCTCACCTCCGCCAGCTCGCCGGCGCGCTCGGGGCCGTCCGACGGGTCGACCAGCGTTTCGTCGAGCTGCTGCGCCTGGTGCCGGCTGGCACGCTTGCGCAGCGTCCACGCGGTGTTGACGGTGATGCGGTGCAGCCAGGTGCCGAGGGCCGCCTCTCCCCGGAAGCGGGGCATCGCCCGCCATGCCCGGATGAGCGCCTCCTGCGCGACGTCCGGTGCCAGATCCGGGCCGACCAGCCTCACCGCGAGCGTGTACACGGTGTCCCGATACCTCCAAACGAGTTCCCCGAACGCATCGGCGTCGCCCTGGCGCGCCGCTTCGATGAGTTCGGTCTCGTCGCGTTGGACCCCACCCCCGATCATCGGGTTACCCGGGCGCGACCGGTCACCAACCGCTCGCCTCCCGAGGCGAGGACGAGATCGAGGTCCGCTCCATCGCTCGCCACCGCGTCGACACTACCGGTGACGACTGCCGCGACTCCGGGCCGCAGCGGTCGCCGGAAGCGGAGCGACATCGACGCGAGCGGGTGCGGGTTCGGTGCGTACCGGGACGCGGCACGACCGGCCCATGCGGCCATGAGCAGGCCGTGTACGACGATCCCCGGGAGCCCGGCGGCAACGGCAGACCGGTGGTCCCAGTGGATCGGATTCCAGTCGCGGGTCACGGCGGCATACCTGACGAGATCGAGACGCGACGCGCCGCACCGCAGGGACTCGAGCTCGCCCCCGACGTCAGGCAGCTCGCGAGTCGTGGCCGGACCGTCGATCTCCGGCGCGACAAGCGCGTCGGGCTCCGGCTCCTCGGCCGACTCTGCGGCTGCAGCATCCGACATGAGAAACACCGCCTCGCCGGCGAGCCAGGTTCCCGCGTCGGCATCTACGGACAGCCGGAACGTGACGAGGTTGACTGGCCCCCGGGCGCGTACGCCGGCCACCTCGCCGGTGACCCTGAGCCTCTCACCGATCGCCAGGGAGCGGCCCCACTCGAAGGTCTGCTCGGAGTGGATCAGCGAGGTCGTGAACGGCGCCACGGCCGGATCCTCGAGAAGTGCCGGCGCGACCGCGAACAACGCGACGTTGGCGAAGAGCGGTGGAGCGTGATCTGACCAGCGCGCCGGGTCGTCACCGGTCACGTCGGCGAATTCGGCAACCCGATCGCGGGAGACCTCGACCACGAAGGGCCCGTAGCTGCGGCCCACGAGATCCCCGAGGCCGGCACTCACCGAGAATCCCCCCTATCGACTGTTAACGCGTCTCGCGATGCGTCGTGTGCTCCCGGCACCAGCGGCAGAACTTCTTCAGCTCGAGCCGGTCGCGTGTGTTCGTCTTGTTCTTCGTGGTGACGTAGTTGCGCCGCTTGCACACCTCGCAGGCGAGTGTGATGGGCGGCCTCTTGTCACTGGGCATGGGAGATCTCTTCTCTTGTCTGGTTTGTGTGGTTGGGGTGGTGGCTGGTCGCTACTTGATGATCTTGGTGACCCGACCGGCGCCCACGGTGCGGCCACCCTCACGGATCGCGAACCGCAGACCCTCATCCATCGCAATCGGATGAATCAACTCCACCGTCATCT
>DATHSA010000070.1:0-23099 GCA_035464675.1 Acidimicrobiia bacterium | reverse complement strand
GATTTGAACCCGCGACCTCCGGCTTGACAGGCCGGCGTGAACTCCAGGCTTCACCACGCCCCCAGCGTGCCCCCAACGGGATTCGAACCCGTGTTACCGGCTTGAAAGGCCGGCGTCCTGGGCCGCTGGACGATGGGGGCTTGAGCCGGGCGAGGATACACCCGGAGCCGTGTCGTCCGGCCCGGAGGCGGCGCGGAGTATATATCCCGTCACCGGGTCAACAGACAGGGCGGCTTCCCCGATGCTCCATAATCGCGACGTGCGTCGATCCCATTCACACCCGTGATCGAGAAGGACGGTCGGCTTGCCGGCCTTCTCGAGGCCGGCAAGATCCTGACCGCCGGCGCGTTGACCTGGCTCCCGCAATCGGCGGACGCCCCGGTCGTCGACGCGCTCACGAAGCTCGTCACCCGATCCGTCGGAGCCGACGCCGTCTCCAGCATGGCGCAGGTCATGGAGCGCTGCATCGGACCGAGCCCGAACGAGGGGTGGATGGATGTGGCCCGCCAGAACGTCCTCGTCAGAGCACACGGCTACTGGGCGCGGGCACGCGGGATCCACCGCCCGGGATGGAGCGCCACGCTCGAGGTCGACGGCATCGAGCACCTCGAGACCGCCGCGGCCGCCGGGTCGGGAGCAATCCTCTGGAGGATGAACTTCTGTGGATCGCACGTCGCAAAACAGGCGCTGTACGAACGCGGCTATCGCCTGGTGCACGTGACCAGGCCCGAGCACGGGATGCCCGGGAACGACGCCGTCAGTCGCCGCGTCGTCGCCCCTCTCTACACGAGGGCCGAGGTCCGGAACCTGGGTGAGCGCGTGCAGATCGACCCGAGTGGATCACTCACCTATCTCCGGCTGTTGCTCGATCGGCTACGGGCCAACGAGGTCGTCTCGATCATGGCCGAGTTCCCGGGAAGGGCGGCCATGAGTACGAAGGTCTTCGACCGGGAGATCGAGTTCGCCACGGGTGCTCCCTCGCTGGCCCGCTCCTCCGGGGCTGCGCTGCTCACGATGTATGCCCGACACCTCGCCTACGACCACTACCAGATCGTGATCGAGGAGCCCATCACCATCAGAGGCAAGACCCGGGACGCCCAGCTCGCCGACGCCGTGAACGCCTTCGGCGATCGCCTCGAGCGCGCCGTGCGTGCCCATCCAGCTTCCTGGATGGGCTGGGGACAGCTGACGTGACGGAGTCTGTCACAGCGATGGATCTCGTCGGTGGGGACGACGGCAGCCCGGCGATCGTGATGCCGGACGGGAAGCAACTCGACCACGCCGCGCTTCGGCACGCCGTCGACGCATTCGCGGCCCGCCTGCGCGCCGTCGGACTGAGCCGTGGTGACCGGGTGGCCATCCTTCTGCCCCAGGGAGTCGAATTGGCGGCATGCGTGCTGGGAGCGATGAGAGCCGCGATCGCCGCTCCCCTCAACATCGCCATGCATCCCGACGAGCGTTCGGCCCTGCTCCGCCGACTGCGACCCGCGGCCGTCGTCACCGGGCGGAGCGCTCTCCCGGGATTCTCGGTTCCGACCGGTGTCCGACACCTGACGCCCGTCTCCGACGACCTCGTCACATGGCGAGCCGATGGCGACGAGATTGCGCCGGTGCCGGTCGACTCGCCCGTGGCCGAGGATCTCGCCCTCGTGCTCCACACCTCGGGAACGACCGGCACCCCGAAGTTGGCCGCCCTCACGCACGGCAACCTCGCCGCATCGGTGAAGACGATCCGACACTGGTTCGGCCTCACCGAGATCGATCGCGCCCTCACGGTCATGCCGCTACATCACATCCACGGCATCGTCGCCGGCCTCCTCGCTCCCATCTCCGCGGGCGGGGCGGTGGTTCTTCCCCCCGGCTTCGACGCGTTCCGGTTCTTCCGATGGCTCGAGCGTCATGGACCCACGTGGTACACGGCCGTACCGGCCATCCACCAGGCAGTTGTGGCGCGCGCCCCATCCTCCGCCACGGGTCGCCTCCGCTTTGTTCGATCCTCCTCGGCGCCGCTGGCCCCGGCTCTGATGCACGATCTCGAGGGTGTGTTTGGTTCACCGGTGATCGAGACCCTGGGAATGACCGAGGCGGCCCATCAGGTGGCGGCGAACCCCCTGCCGCCCGGTACTCGCAAGCCCGGGTCCGTGGGTGTCCCGACCGGGACCGAGATCGAGATCCGGGAGACCGAGGGTTGGCCGGCGGGCGAGGGCGAGGTCGTCGTCAGGGGCCCCGGAGTATTCGACGGCTACGAGGGGGTTCCCGGCAGCGTCGTCGACGGATGGTTTCGAACGGGGGACATCGGTCGCTTCGACGAGGACGGCTACCTGTTCCTGACCGGGCGGACGAAAGAGATGATCAACCGGGCCGGGGAGAAGATCGCGCCCAGAGAGGTGGAGGAAGTGCTGCTGGGTCATCCCGCAGTGGCAGAGTCGGCGGTGTTCCCAGTCGCCGATGCGTTGCTCGGGGAGGCCGTTGCCGCCGCGGTGGTGCTCATCCCGGGGCAGAGCGCCACAGAACGCGATCTGATCCGATTCTCCCGCAGTCGGTTGACCCGATCGAAGGTCCCCGTGGTCGTCTTCATCACCGAGTCTCTCCCCCGGGGTTCGACCGGGAAGGTCCAGCGGAGAAGCCTGGCGGCCGCCCTGGGTCTGGAGCCACCTCGCTAGACAACTGGTTGCCCGAGGTCACCGGTACCCTCGCCGCACTGTCCTTCTGGAGCCGGAGATGGCGTCTCGCAACCTCATCGCGACCCTGGTCACCGCTCTCATGCTGGCGTCCTGCACCGGCTCGAGAGGCGTGTCGACGAGCGCCGCCACGACGGTCCCGGAGACCACCGTCTCGACCGCGCCGGCCACGACCTCCTCCCTCCCCGAGGACCTGATCCTCCCCGCGCAATGCCAGGGCGTCCCGATCACCACCATCCCCCCGGGCGGGATCACCACGACGACGCTGGCGACGACCGAACTCGACGCAGGCGACCAGCAGCGACTCGTCGACTCCTTCGACGAGCACGTGCGCGAGGTGTACTTCGACCCCGACCTCGCCGGAGTGCCCTGGGAACAGGAGATCGACGAATTGCTCGCGGACGTCGCGACGGGGCTCGCGACAGACATCCTCTATGAGCGCCTCGACGCCCTCCTGGTGACCCTGGGCGACGACCACTCCCGCTTCGAGTCGCCTGAGCAGGTTGCGCTGTCCGACGAGATCTTCGCCGGCGAGAACGACTACGTCGGCATCGGCATCCTCGCCCTCGGGGTTCCCGAGGAGGGCCTGATCTCGATCATCAGCGTTCTGCCCGACTCCCCCGCTGCCGCGGCCGGATTGCAGCCACACGACAGCATCGTCGCCGTCGACGGGATCCCCCTCGGCGAGGAACCCGGCCTTCAAGCGTCTCGCCTGCGCGGTCCGGAGTGCACGATCGTCGCGTTCACCGTCCGCTCCCCCGACGGATCAGAGCGGGAGATCACCACGGTGCGGGCGCGCGTCCAGGGGAACCTGCCCGTCCAGGTGGAGTTCGTCCCCGCTCCCGGGGAGCGTCGGGTGGCCTACATGCTCATCCCGACGTTCGCCGACACCACCATCGACGATCAGGTGCGCGAGGCGCTGGAGGAGCTCGGGCCACTCGACGGGATCATCCTCGACCTCCGCACCAACGGCGGGGGGTCGAGCCTCGTAGCCGAGCCCGTGATGGCTCTCTTCGTCTCGGGAACGCTCGGCGAGTACACCAGCCGCGATGGCAGCCGGAGCCTGGAGATAGACGCCGATCCGATCCACAACACCGCCACCGTTCCCCTGGCGGTGCTCATCGGGGAGCACACAGAGAGCTACGGGGAGATCGTCGCCGGGATCCTCGGTGAACGCCCGGGAACGATCCTCGTCGGAGAGACGACCGAGGGAAACGTCGAGACCCTGCACGGCTTCGCGCTGCCCGGGGGGTCGATGGTGTGGATCGCCGCGGAGGTCTTCCGACCGGCCGGGGACCCCGACGCCGACTGGGAGCGTGACGGGATCGTGCCCGACCTTGTGGTTGCCACGGATTGGCAGGACATCAGCCTGGAGGCCGATCCCGCCATCGACGCCGCCACGGAGGCCCTGTTCGGGTCCTAGCGATGGATCACCCGGAGCTCACGACGCTTCGATGATGGATCTCCCCGACGCGGACAGGGGCGCGCTTCGAGCCCCGGTGTCGCCATGCTTCCTGGCCTCGGTCACACGATACGCGGTCAGCGCTCCAGATCGATCGTCGGGATCCGCTCGCTCTCGGAGAGCCCCGAATTCACCTGGCGGATCGCCGCATTTATCTCCTCCGCCCGGGCCGCTGCGGCCTCGCGATCGGCGGCGGCCCGCAATCGAGGCCCCTCGACCCGGACGATCTGGCGCAGTTCGTGTGCGACATCCTCGCGTCGAGCGCTCTCCAACCATCGCTTCGCCCACCAGGCCGGGTCGTACTGGCGATCGACATCGGGGAGCGGCTTCCCGGCCCCGGGCAGGTGGTCGAACTCGCCACGCTCCATGGCATCGCGTATCTGGCGCTCGACGAGATCAGGGTTGGCATCGACCTGCCACGAGCGGTCGTCGTCGGGCTCAGTTGGCATAGACCAGGGACTGGGCGTGAGCCCAGCGAGTGGCCACGGCCGTGTAGTGGTCGGCCGCCAGGTCGAGGTCGCCGTCTTCGAGTGCCCCCAGACTCGCAGCGACTTCTGCAGCCGACTCGTCCATCGCCAGCTCGGCAGGGCTGAAAAGGGAGGCCACCTCGGCGTAGTCGAGTTCCACGAGCGACCGCGGAGGGAATTGCTCCATCCACCTCACCAGGTCCTGCACCTGCTCGATTATCGCGTCGTCGAATCCGGCCTCCTCGAGTATCCGGACGGAGCGTCGCATCCGGCGCAATGCATCGCGCATCCGGCTGCGGTACCGAATGGTGAGCCCGCTCTCGTCCTCGATGAGGAGCCGGTCGGCAGGGTCGAACGCAGCGAACCAGCGGAGGGGGACGAAGAAGGGCGATGTCAGGATGTGGCTGCGGGCCGCCGGGAAGCGCTCCTGGATTCGATCCAGCTCGCGGGCCGCCCGGGCAGCGGCTGCCTCGGGGACCAGCATCGAAGCCGTTGGACCGCGATACGCATGGCGGAATGCCAGCAGGCCCTCGAGCATCCGCAGGCGGGGGTAGCGGGGGCACACATACCTCCGGCCCTCCTCCTCGAGCACGAAGGCGTCCTCACGGACCGACTCGTCCCAGACCCCGTACTCGCCCCGGGTCAGCACTCGTCCCCGCGCGTCCGGCTCGGCGACATGCACCAATGGCTCCTCCACCCGATCGGCGGGGAGGTACACGCGGAGATAGGCTGCCTTGGCCATGGCGGGCATGGTAGGTGGCTCCCGTCACCCGTTACCCGTTGCCCGTCTCGGAGTCCAACGCCCGCGGAGGTAGGGGCTTCGGCCCCCGGGCCGCCCAAATCGGGGTTCGGTACACTCGGAGTCGTTCCGTCGATCTGCGAAAGGAGCTGGCGTTGGGGGTATTCCACGCGCTGGGTGATCGCGGCCACGAAGAGGTCGTATTCGGGTCCGACACCGCATCCGGCCTCAAGGCCATCATCGCAATCCACTCGACGGCCCTCGGTCCCGCCCTTGGCGGGACTCGCTTCTATCCCTATGAGTCGGAGGAGGACGCCCTCCGCGACGTCCTCAATCTGTCCGGTGCCATGTCGCTCAAGGCGGCGGCGGCCGGGCTCGACCTGGGCGGCGGCAAGGCCGTCATCATCGGCGACCCCCGCAAGGCCAAGTCCGAGCGGCTGTGGCGGGCTTATGGCCGGGTGATCGACTCGCTGCAGGGTCGCTACATCACCGCCGAGGACGTGGGCACCGACACCGGCGACATGGAGCTGATCCGACGGGAGACACGCTGGGTGGTCGGCGTGCCGGTCGAGGAGGGCGGTTCGGGAGACCCGTCGCCGGCAACGGCCCGCGGAATCATGGCCGCCACCCGTGCCGTGTGGCGATTCATGCACGGCAAGGAGGACCTCGCCGGCGTGAAGGTGGCCGTTCTCGGAGTCGGCAAGGTCGGATCGGATCTCGTCCGCCGCTTCGTCGAGGCGGGCGCCTCTGTGGTGATCGCGGACGTCCATCCACCGGCGATCGATCGCGTGACCGCGAAGTATGACGTCGAGGTGGTCTCATGCGACGAGATCTATGACGTCGAGTGCGACATCTTCTCGCCATGCTCCCTCGGCGGCGCGCTCAACGAGGACACCGTTCCCAAGCTTCGCTGCCAGGCAGTGGTGGGGTCGGCCAACAACCAGCTGGCGACACCCGAGGACGCCGAGCGGATCGCCTCGCGAGACATCCTCTACGCTCCCGACTTCGTCGTGAACGCCGGCGGGCTCATCAACGTGAGCGAGGAGCTCAGCGGTTACACGGTCGACAAGGCCGCGGCCCACATCGACAAGATCTACGACAACACGCTGCGGGTGCTCGAGGCATCGCGGGAGCGGGGAGTCACCCCGAACGTCGCCGCCGTCGACCTCGCCGAGGAGCGGATACGAGAGATCGGGAACCTCCGCCTGTTCCGACGCAGCGGCGACGACCGGAACTGAGGGAGGAACCGTGGCAGTCGGCATCGACCCGATGCAGAACCATCTCGATCTCGGCATCAGCGACGACACCCTGCTCGAGATGTACCGCTTCATGGTGCTCACCCGGCGGGTCGACGACCGGATGTGGGCGCTCAACAGGCAGGGACGCGCCCCGTTCGTGGTCTCTTCGTCCGGTCATGAGGCCAGCCAGGTGGGGACCGCGGCGGCGCTCGACAAGCGGCACGACTGGGCGCTCCCGTATTACCGGGACGCCGGGGTGGCCCTCACCCTCGGGCTGACCCTCGAGGACCTCTTCCTGGGTGTGTTCTCCAAGGAGGGTGACCCGAACAGCGCTGGACGGCAGATGCCCAACCACTGGTCCCACCGCGATCTGCGGATCTTCAGCCACTCGTCGGTGATCGGGACCCAGTTCCCCCACGCCGCCGGCCTCGCCTACGAGTTGAAGCGCAAGGGCGATCCCGGCGTCGTGATGGTCTGGGGCGGCGAGGGCTCCACCTCGGAGGGTGACTTCCACGAGGCACTCAACTTCGCCGGCATCCACCAGGTGCCGTGCATCTTCGTGATCGAGAACAACCAGTACGCCATCTCGGTGCCGGTACGCCACGAGGTGGCTGGTTCGCTCACCGAGCGGGCCAAGGGGTACGCCATGCACTCGGAAGAGGTGGACGGCAACGACATTCTCGAGGTGTACAGGGTGGCCTCGGAGGCGGTCGCTCGTGCGCGCGCCGGTGGTGGCCCTTCCTTCATCGAGTGCATGACATACCGGCATTACGCCCACACGTCGGAGGACGACGACAAGTACCGGCCCGCCGAGGAGATCGAGGAGTGGAAGAAGCGCGACCCGATCGGGATCCTCAAGCAGTACCTGATCGAGAGTCGGCTCCTCGACCACGACAGCGAGAACGCCATCGACGACGAGGCCACCACGGCCGTCAGCGACGCGGTGAAGGTCGCCGACGCCGCACCGGACCCCACCGACCCGATGGCCAACGTCTACGTGAATCCGATCGAGAACACCACTCCCGTCACCGAGATCCCCGAGCCGCTCGACGGCGAAGACATCAACATGGTGACGGCGGTCAACCAGGCCCTCCACGAGATCATGGAGGCGATTCCCGAGACGGTGTTCTTCGGGGAGGACGTCGCCGACCCCAAGGGCGGCGTGTTCAAGGCCTCTGTCGGACTCACCGAGGCGTACGGAAGCGACCGGTCGTTCAACATGCCGATCGCCGAGTCGTCGATCGTCGGTGTGGCCATCGGAATGACCGCAGCGGGGGCCCGTCCGATAGCCGAGATCCAGTTCGCCGACTACATCCACCCCGCCTTCGACCAGTTGGTCTCCGAGGCGGCGCGGCTCCTGTACCGCTCCGGCGGCACCTGGAACTGCCCGATAGTGGTGCGGGTGCCCTACGGGGGCGGCGTCCATGGAGCGCTCTATCACAGCCAGTCGATCGAGGCGTTCTATTCGCACGTGCCCGGGCTCAAGGTGGTGATCCCATCGACCCCCGCCGATGCCAAGGGCCTGCTGTGGTCGGCTGTCGAGGATCCCGACCCGGTGATGGTCATGGAGCCCAAGAAGCTGTACCGCCTCGGCAAGTCCCCGGTGCCCAAGGGCCCGTACCGGGTCCCCATCGGCCGGGCGGCCCTGCGGAGGACGGGTGACGACCTGACGATCATCGCCTACGGCGCCATGGCCCACTTCGCCGGGGAGGCTTCTGACCGCCTGAAGGAAGAAGGAATCGGCGCCGAGGTCCTCGACCTCCGATCGCTCCGTCCGCTCGACTGGGCCTCGATCGAGGCGGCCGTGCAACGCACCTCCAAGGTGCTCATCGTCTACGAGGACAACCAGTTCGGCGGTTTCGGCGCCGAGGTCTCGGCTCAGATCGCCGAGAAGTCCTTCGAGTGGCTCGACGCCCCGGTGCGCCGCTACGCCGCGCCGGAGATCCCCACGTTCCCCTACTCCTCCTCGCTCGAGGACCAGGTGTACCCCTCGGTGGAGGGAATCGTCGAACGAGCCCGGGACCTGGCCGAGTACTAGGCCGGGCCTTTGGCCCGTCCTCCCCCGCGAAGCGGGGGAGGTGGACGAGCGAAGCGAGGCCGGTGGGGGCCGTCAAGACACAGCATCATTGCCCACGGCCCCCCTCCCCTTCGCTCCGCTCGGGAACTCCCCCCGCAAGCGGGGGGAGACGCTGACAGGATCAATAGCCTTCATCCCAGATGAGCTCAATCCGCGTTGCCCGGATCGACGACATCCCAGCCATCTCGGAGTGGACCCGGGACACCTTTCCGTGGGGTGACTACATCCCCCGGGTCCTGGAGCGGTGGATCGAGGACGAGTCCGGTCGGGTGATGGTCGTCGAGGACGGCGGGACGGTGGTCGCGATGGCCCGGGTGTCGATGCTCTCCGCCGACGAGGCATGGGCCCAGGGGATGCGGGTCCATCCCGACCATCGCCGCCAGGGCCACGGCGTGACCCTCACCGGCGCGCTGTCGGACTGGGCACACGATCAGGGGGCCCAGGTGGTCCGCCTCTCGGTCGAGCACTGGAACTCGAATGCGCGAGGCCAGGTCTCCAAGGTGGGGTTCCGCCCCGTGTGCGATTGGATCCACGCCGAACGCGCCATCGGCGAGAGTTCACCCGTCCCCGAAGGCAACGGCGGCAAGCGGGTGCCACCTCCGGAGCGGCTTCGCATCGCCCCGACGGCCGAGGTCGAGGCCGCCTATCTCTCGTGGGTGGGGGGTGAGCTGGCGCGGGCAGCGCGTAACCTCTTCCAGGTCGGATGGCGTTGGCAGCGACTCACCCCGGATCATCTCTCGCTTGCCGCCATGAACCAGAGCATGTTGGAAGGACGCCCGGGCTGGGCGATCGCCGAATTCGACGACGGAACCTACACCGTGGAGTGGCTGGAGACCGCGGAATCCGACGCTCGCGCCATGATGCTGGCGATCGTCGACAAGGCCGCCGAATTCGCTGCCGAGACCCTCGAGGTCATGATCCCCAACGTCCCCTGGCTGGAACGCGAGGTCCGCCGTCTCGGCTTCGAGATGCATCCCCTTACCGTCTGGGCACGGTCGCTGTGAGTTTGACCTGCTCGCGCCTGGGGATCGTTACCCGTTACCCGTTACCCGTTATCCGGAGCCTCCAGGGGTCTCCTGCGGTGGCATCGCGCACGGGCAACGGGCAACGGGTAACCGCCCGGGGCGAAGCCCGGGCTCAGCCCATGTCGTAACTGGCCAGCGTCTCCATGTAGTTGACTCGCTCCAGGGCACCGGGGTTCGGGGCAGCGCCGGCGCTCATCGAGCCACGCATCTGGTCGACAGACTCGTACTCGTGCTCTGTGAGCCAGTCGATCAGCCCCGCCCGGGTCTCGGCCATGCGGCCCGGGCCGAAGCGGAGCAGGGCGCTCGCCATCATCGTCACATCGGCACCGACAAGAAGAAGCTTGGCCACGTCGAGGTGGTCGTGCACGCCGGTGGTGGCGGCCAGTGAGGCGTCGATCCGATCGCGGAGCAACGCGATCCACCGCAGCGGGAGGCGCAGCTCGGCCGAAGAACTGAGCTGCACGTCGGGAACGATCCGCAGGTTCTCCAGGTCGAGGTCCGGCTGATAGAACCTGTTGAAGAGCACCAGTCCATCGGCTCCGGCGTCGACCAGCCGGCGGGCCATGTTCCCCAGCGACGAGAAGAACGGCCCGATCTTCACGGCCAGCGGCACCTGGACCACCCGCTTGACCCCCTCGACGACCGCCAGGTACTGGCGCTCGACATCGTCGGCGGTGTCATCGGGGTCGGCCGCCACGTAGTAGACGTTCAACTCGATGGCGTCGGCGCCCGCAGCCTCGATCCGCCGGGCGTGGCTGATCCAACCCCCGGGCGACGCTCCGTTGAGGGACGCGATGACCGGAACCGACAGGTCTCGCCGTGCACGCCGGACGAGATCCAGGTAACGATCCGGCCCGGTGTCGTAGGACGGCATCTCCGGGAGGTAGGAAGTCGCCTCGGCGAAAGACTCCGTGCCGCTCACCAGGACCGCGTGCAGCGACAGCGACTCTCTCTCGATCTGCTCCTCGAACAGCGACGGAAGGACGACGGCACCGGCGCCGGCCTCGACGAGGCGCGCCAGGCGCTCGACGTCCCATCCGATCGGGGAAGCCGACACCACCAGTGGGCTCTCCAGCTGGATGCCCAGGTATCTCGTGTCCAGGCTCGGGGTCACGCGCCCATCTCCTCTCCGGGCAGGCCCCTCTCGAGACCTGCAAGTTGCTCGTAATAGCGGCGCCGCTCGGTGATGTCCTCCTGTGCGGCCTTCATCAGCTCGGCTGCGTGTTCCGGATTCGACGCCATCAGCATGCCGAACCGTGCCTCGGTTCGGGCGTAGTCGGCGAACGACATCGAGGGAGGCCGGGAGTCGAGCTTGAACGGGTGGTCTTCGGATGCGGCGAGACGCGGATCGAAGCGGTACAGCTCCCAGTACCCGCTCGCCGCCGCATCCTTCTGGTGCGACATCTGGGCGCCCAGGTCGTAGCCGTGGGCGATGCACGGGCTGTAGGCGATGATCAAGGAAGGGCCGTCGTACGACTCCGCCTCGGCGAACGCCTTGACGGTCTGGGTCATGTTCGCCCCCATCGCGATCTGAGCGACGTAGACGTTGCCGTAGGCCATGGCGATCATCCCGAGATCCTTCTTGGCCGTCGACTTTCCGCCGGCGGCGAATTTGGCGACCGCGGCACGCGGCGTCGCCTTGGAGGCCTGGCCGCCCGTGTTGGAGTACACCTCGGTGTCGAGGACGAGGATGTTGACGTTCTTCCCGCTGGCCAGCACGTGGTCGAGGCCACCGAAGCCGATGTCGTAGGCCCACCCGTCACCACCGACGATCCACACGCTCTTGCGGATCATCGAGTCGAGCAGTGAAAGGGCGGTCTTGGCCTCCGGAGCGTCGGCGGCCTCCAGGCGCTCGCGGGCCGCGGCGACCCGGGTGCGTTGGTCGTACAACTCGGTCTCGTCGTCCTGTGTGGCGGCCACGATCTGCTCCACCAGCTCCTCGCCGATGATCGGGCCCGCGGCGCGGATCGCCCGCTCGGCGGCATCCCTCCTCGCCTCGGCGGCGAGTCGCAAGCCGAGGCCGAACTCGGCGTTGTCCTCGAAGAGGGAGTTCGCCCATGCGGGACCACGCCCGGCGGCGTCCTTGGCCCAGGGGGTGGTCGGCAGGTTGCCCCCGTAGATGGAGGAGCATCCGGTGGCGTTGGCGACGATCAGTCGATCCCCGAACAGCTGGGTCATCAGCTTCAGATAGGGCGTCTCGCCGCAGCCGGAGCAGGCGCCGGAGAACTCGAACAGGGGCTGGAGGGCCTGGGACCCCTTGAGAGTGCCGACGGCCACCCCCCGTCGGTCGACCTCGGGCAGGTCGAGGAAGAAGTCCCACCGCGCCCTCTCCCGCTCGAGGTGATCGGCCTTGGGCTCCATGTTGATCGCCTTGTGCCGGACGACCTCCTTGCTGTTGGCCGGGCACACGTCGACGCACACGGCACATCCGGTGCAGTCGTCGGGAGCCACCTGGATCACCAGCCGGTGCTCGGGGAAATCCTTGCCCTTCGTGTCGGCAGTGGGGAAACCCTCTGGAGCGCCCTCGAGATCTTCCTCCTTCACGTACTTGACCCGGATCACGGCGTGCGGGCACACCAGGGCGCATCGGGCGCAGTCGATGCAGATCTCCGGGTCCCATATCGGAATCTCGTCGGCGATCGAGCGCTTCTCCCACATCGTCGTCCCCGTGGGGAACGTGCCGTCGGCCGGCAGAGCACTCACCGGCAGGGTGTCACCGCGGCCCTGGAGGATCACCGACGTCACCGTTCGGACGAACTCGGGCGCCTCGGCGGGAACCACGGGCGGAGCCTGCTCTCCCTCGCCGACCTCCGACGGGATGGCCACCTCGACCAGTCCAGAGAGGGCGGCGTCGACAGCGGCGAAGTTCCGCTCCACCACGGCCTCGCCACGCTTCCCGTAGGTCGCATCGATCGAAGATTTGATGTGGCCGATCGCCTCGTCGGTGGGGAGCAGGTCGGTCAGCGCGAAGAAGCAGGTCTGCAGGACGGTGTTGACGCGCTTGCCGAGCCCGGCCTCCCGCGCCACCGCGAGGGCGTCGATCACGAACAGGCGCATCCCCCCCTCGATGAGCCGACGACGGAACTCGAGAGGCAGCCGCCGCCAGACCTCGTCGGACGTATAGGGGGTGTTGAGCAGAACGGTCGCCCCATCGGCCGCCCGTCCCAGCACGTCGAATGTGTCGAGCAGGCCCATCTGATGGCACCCGACGAAGCCGGCGCCGTCCACCAGATACGACGACCGGATGGGCTGGGGGGAGAAGCGGAGGTGGGAGACGGTTCGCGATCCGGACTTCTTCGAGTCGTACACGAAATAGCCCTGGGCGTCGAGAGGGGTGTGCTCGCCGACGATCTTCACCGTGTTCTTGTTGGCGCCGACCGTGCCGTCGCTCCCCAGGCCGTAGAACACCGCACCGAACACCTCGTCGGGTGCGGGCCGGAAGGTCGGGTCGACCTCGAGCGACAGGTTGGTGACGTCGTCGGTGATGCCGACGGTGAACCGGCGCTTCGGCCGGTCCGCGGCCGCCTCGTCGAGCACCGCCTTCGCCATCGCAGGCGTGAACTCCTTGGACGAAAGCCCATAGCGGCCACCGATCACCCGCGGCATCGGTCTTCCGTCGAGTGCGCCTTCGGACAGCGCCACCACGACGTCCTGGAAGAGCGGTTCGCCCGAGGCGCCCGGCTCCTTGGTGCGGTCGAGAACCGCGATGGTCGTCACGCTCTCCGGCAGCGCCTCCAGGAATGCCGGGATGTCGAAGGGTCGATACAGGCGCACGGTCACCAGCCCCACCCGCTCACCGGCGCCGACGAGGGCGTCGACCGCCTCGGCGGCGGCTCCGGCGCCCGAGCCCATCAAGACGATCACCCGCTCGGCCTCGGGATGGCCGGTGTAGTCGAACAGGCCGTAGCGACGCCCCACCAGCGTCTCGAAGCGGCTCATCACGTCGCGAAGGATCCCGGGGACGGCGTCGTAGTAGGGGTTCGCGGCCTCCCTGGCCTGGAAGAACACGTCGGGGTCCTGAGCGCTCCCGCGCAGCACCGGCCGCTCCGGCTCGAGGGCACGGCTCCGGTGGCCGGCGATGGCGTCGGCGTCCACCAATGTCAACAGGTCATCGTCGGTGAGGCGCTCGATCTTCGCCACTTCATGCGAGGTCCGGAAGCCATCGAAGAAGTGGAGGAACGGAACTCGCGACTCGAGAGCGGCGGCATGGGAGATCGCCGCGAAGTCCTGCGCCTCCTGCACCGACGACGCGGCGAGCATCGCGAAGCCCGTCGACCTCGCTGCCATGACATCGCTGTGATCGCCGAAGATCGACAAGGCGTGCGTGGCCACCGAACGGGCCGCGACATGGATGACGCCGGGCGTCAGCTCGCCGGCGATCTTGAACATGTTGGGCAGCATCAGGAGGAGCCCCTGCGACGCGGTGAAGGTGGTGGTGAGGGCGCCACCCTGGAGTGCCCCGTGCACGGTGCCTGCAGCACCGGCTTCGCTCTGCATCTCGATGACCGTCGGCACCGTGCCCCAGAGGTTGGGGGTGCCCACATTCGACCAGGCGTCCGCCAGTTCACCCATCGGGCTGGCCGGGGTGATCGGGTAGATCGCGATCACCTCGCTCAGGCGATGAGCGACGTGGGCGGCAGCCTCGTTCCCGTCGACTGTGACGACAGGTCGCGTCACTGTGCGCCCCTCCCGATTCGCTTGAGATCAGCCTCTCGCCAATCTGCTCTTCGGACTAGGGCCGGGCGCGGGGGTCGCGGGGGACGGAAGGCCCTACTGGAGACAACAGAGGGCAGACGGCACAGAGCACAGAAGACCTGTCGTTCCCGGTCCGCCCGCCTGGACGGGGCTTGTTAGCGTCAGCACCGTGAAACGACTGTTTCGATTCCTGTTCAAGTTCGCTCTCGTATGGACGGCCGTCTGGCTGGTCGGCCGGGCTGCCTCCAGGGCTTTCGAGGGGGAGACCACACCCGACGACGACGAGTTCAAGGTCATGGGGTTCCTCGGCGGTCGGGCCATCACGAGCCGGGCGAGGTCACTCCGGCGCGCCACGGTCCAGGCGATGGTGGGCGGTATCGACCTCGACCTGCGCAATGCGAGTCTCGACCCGACGGGTGCCCATCTGTCCCTGAAGGTGACCATGGGCGGGATGCGGGTGGCCCTGCCACCGACCTGGAAGGTCTACGTGGCCGAGGACGTCCAGGGCGGAGCCGTGGAGGTGAACATCCCGAGTCCCGAGGATTTGGGGGAAGACGCCCCCGCCGTGACGATCGAAGCAGTGGTGCGCTCCGGCGGAATGGTGATCGAGGCCCTCGAGTAGCGAGGACACCGCCGGCGGGACAGCAGGTACGTCCCTCCCACCACGCCGGGTTCTCCCCCCTCACTGCTCGCTGCTTGCGCCGAGCTACCTCGAATCTCTCATCGCCTCCCAGTACAGCTCGAGCGGATGTGCCACCCGCACGCTGTTCGCCAGGTGCGATCTGAGTTGGATCTCGCAGCCGGGGTTGGCGGAAGCGACCAGGTCGGTGCCGGTGGCTGCGATCTGATCGGCCTTCCTGCGGCCGAGTGCATCCGCGGTGTCGGGGCGGAGCAGCGAGTAGACGCCCGCAGCGCCGCAGCACATCCCCGATGGATCGACCTCACGCACCTCGTAACCGGCCGCACGCAGGATGCGACGTGGCTCGGCGGTCATCCGCAATGCGTGGCGGTGATGGCAGGGATCCTGGATCGCCACCACCCCTCTTCCCGAGGGGAGTCTCGGAAGCCGCCCATCACCGATGGCGCGGTCGATCACGTGGAGGGCATCGGACGCCTTCCCTTCGATGGCATCACCCTCTTCCGCCCAATGGCCATACGACGCCAGGTGGGCGCTGCATCCGGCCGCGTTCGAGACGACCAGATCGACGCCGGCGAACGCCGCCGTGTTGACGGCCGCGAGCCGGGCGGCCTCGTCGGCGGCACCCTCGTGGGCAGCCAGCGCTCCGCAGCAGGTCTGCCCTTCGGGAACGACCACGCGGTACCCCGCCGCGGTCAGCAGCCCGATCGTCGCCTCGTGCACTCCGGCGAACCAGGGTTCCATCACGCACCCGGCGAGCAGGCCGACGGTCTCCCGGCCATCGTCCTCCCCGAACGACCTGCCGGTGATCCGCCGACGCCGAAACGGGAGCCGCCGCACTCCGGAGAGACCTCTCCGCAGAACCCGCGGCGCCCAGTGGCGCGCACCGATTCGCTGACCGAGCGCGGCGAAGAACGTCGCCAGCCCGACCATCCATCGTCGGCCCAGCCAGGATCCGAGCACTCTCCGCCGCAGTCTCCGGCCCTGGGGCCGCGCCGCCGCCAGTTCGGCCCGGGCGCCCTCCATCGCCCGACCGAAAGGCACGAGCGACGGACAGGCGGCCTCGCAGGCGCGGCACTGCAGGCAGAAGCTCATCACCTCGTCGAAGGCTGCATCGACCGGCATGTCGCCCGCGGCCACGGCCGACATGGCGTTCAACCGTCCCCGGGGCGAAGCCGTCTCGTCGCCGGTCAGCCGGAATGTCGGGCAGTGTGGGAGGCACAGCCCGCATTCGACACAGGCGTTCAACTCCTCACGGGTCGGGGCCCACTCCGTCGTCCAGGGCATCACAGGCCCCCGGGAAGCCGGCCGGGAGCCATCACCCCGACCGGGTCGAAGACGGCCTTGATCCTCCGCTGCAGAGCCACCGTGGACGGCGGCATCCCCCACGGATCGAGATCGAATCCCTTGGGTCGGGACTGGAGCACCATCGCCCCGCCCTTCGCCTCGGCCCAGGAACGCAGTGCGCCCAGGGCCTGAGCCTGAATCTCGCCGAACGACGCGGTCACCTCGCCGACGCCGTGCTGCGCGACGAACGACTCCGGGGCGGGAAGCCGGTGCACCGCTTCCACGGTGAGCGCGGGGGGGACCCTCACCGACACGATCACCTCGCCGTTCGGCGGGTCGGGCCAGTCGAGTCCGTCGGTGATCGGACCGCCGAGCGCGGTCGCCTGCGCTTCCACCTCACGCTCGGTCCCGGACAGGTACACGGCACATCCCGAATCCGTCTCCAGGATCGCCAGGGGCCGGTAGGTGCCGGCGACGGCACGCTCCGGCTCGTCCATGCGAACCGTCGCCGACCGGGCACCGTCCGGCCAGAGCTTCAGACACACCCTCCCGATCAATCCGAGCGACCCGAGGGACCCCGTGGCAAGACGGGGGATGTCGTAGCCGGTGACGTTCTTGACCACCTGGGCCCCGCCCTTGACCACGCGCCCGTCCCCGGTGGCGAGGATCACCTCCAGCACACGATCCCGGGTGGGCCCGAACCGATGGCGACGCCATCCTGAGACGCCGGCAGCCACCACACCACCGATGGTCGCGGTCCCCGGGCGCTCCGGCAGCACCGCGGTCTGGGCGCGCTCGGCGAGTTCGTGTTCGAGAGCCGCTACCCGCACACCGGCCTCCACGACCACCGTGAGGTCGTCAGGACGCCACTCGACGATCTGGTCCAGCAACGCCGTCGTGACGACCATGTCGGGTTGGACCACATGCCCGATGCCCTGATGGGTGCCCCCGCCCCATACCAAGACCTTCAATTCGTGCTCGGCGGCGAAGTCGAGCATCCGGGCGGCGTCCTCGATGGTCCTGGGGGCGAGAGTGAAGTCCGCCGCGGGAGCACCCTCCAGTTCGCCCTCATACGCACCAAAGAGCCGGGCGATGGTCGACCGGAGCGCGGTCACACCCAGACCCCTTCCGGGGGCGGACGCCCGAAGTCGAAGCAGCGCGCCCCGGCAGGGAGCACCGTGCCCGGATTGAACACCCGGTCGATGTCGAAGGCGTCCCGAAGACGCGCCTGCGCGTCGAGATCAACGGCAGAGAACACGAGGTGCATGAGGTCGCGCTTCTCGAGTCCGATGCCGTGCTCGCCGGAGAGGACGCCGCCCAGCGCAATCGACAGATCCACCACCTCGTTCGCCGCGTGCTTCACCCTTTCCTGCTCGCCGGGCACGGAGGCGTCGTAGGCGAATTTGGGGTGGAGGTTCCCGTCCCCGGCGTGGATGGTGTTGAGCACGATCAGGTCGTGGCGCGCCGCGATCTCGTAGATCCCCGTGATGGCCTCGACGAGCCGGGTGCGCGGCACCACGGTGTCATGGAGGTAATAGTCGGGAGCGATCTGAGCTATCGCCCCGAATGCCGACTTGCGCGCCTTCCACAGGAGCTCCCGCTCGGCCTCATCGGCTGCGATCCGCACATCCGCAGCCCCATGCTCCCGGGCCATCGCCACCACGATTTCGGCCTCGGCCTCGACACCGGCTTGGTGCCCGGCGACCTCGGCCAGCAGCACGGCTCCGGCATCGACGGGGAGTCCTGCGTGGAGGAAGTTCTCGACGGCGCGAATCAGCGGGCGGTCCATCATCTCGAGGGCGGCAGGGACCACGCCGGCCGCGATGATCGCCGAAACCGTCGCAGCGGCATCTCCGACCTCGGGGAACCCGAAGAGCATCGTGCGAACCGCGGGCGGGTCTGGAGTGAGCCTCACCAGCGCCCTGGTGACGACTCCGAGCGTCCCCTCGGATCCGACCAGGACGCCACGGACATCCAGACCGATCGGGTCGGGGGCGGCGCCCCCGGCAACCATCACCGCTCCGCCGGCGTCGACGAACTCGACGGCGAGCACGTGATTGACGGTGGTGCCCTCGGAGAGACAATGTGGGCCCCCGCTGTTGTTGGCGATGTTGCCGCCGATCGTGCACGCCGACTGCGACGACGGATCGGGCGCAAAGTGGAGACCCAGCGGCGCGGTGTGCATCGACAGGTCGAGGTTGATGACCCCGGGCCCCACCCACGCGGCGCGATTGGCGGCATCGACATCCATGTCGGTCATCCGGGTGGTGACGATCAGGACCGCCGGCTCGGAAGGGACGGCACCGCCTGCGAGCCCGGTACCGGCGCCCCGAACCACGACGGGGACCTGATGGTTGCGGGCAATCCGGATCACCGCGGCCACCTCCTCGGCAGTCTCGGGGAAGGTGATCGCGACGACCTCACCGGCGGTCACGCCGGCGTCCTTGGAGAAGAGCCACCGGTCGAGAGGCTCAGAGCGGAGCGCCCCCGTCCCGAGGGCAGCCCCGAGGTCGCCGAGAAGGTCGGACCGGTCGCCCATGGGCCGAGGTTACCGACGGTCCGGTGGAGCACCCCCGGCCCGGGAAGCCCCGGGACTACCGTTGTTGGTCCATGGCACGATTGGAGATCTGCCTGCTCGGCGGGTTCGAGTTGAGCAGGGAGGGGCGGATCCTCGACCCACTGCCGCTTCGGGCCGCCCGCTCCCTCTTCGCCTATCTCGTGCTCAACCGCGAGCGCGCCCATACCCGCGACCTGCTGGCCGGCACCCTGTGGCCCGACTTCGACGAGTCACGAGCGCGGCGCCGCCTGAGCCAGGCGCTGTGGCAGATCCGCACGACCGTCGGCGACGGGGACGACCGGTACCTGATCGGCACGCCCGACACGATCCGCTTCAACCCCGACGCCGACTTCGTGCTGGATGTGGACGAGTTCGAGAGGCGACTCGAAGAGGCCACGAAGTCCGAGTCGCGGTCCGAGGAGACGGCCGCCCTGGAGGCCGCCGTCGCTCTCTATGAGGGCGACCTCCTCGCCGGGTTCTACGACGACTGGCTTCTCCACGACCAGGATCGCCTTCGAAGCAGATTTCTGGCAGCTCTGGAGCGGCTCACCGAGTTGGCGCAGTCGAGAGGCGACTTCGAGGTCGCACTCGTCATGGCCCGGAGGTTGGCCCAGGAAGACGAGTTCGACGAGGAGGCGCACCGCCGGGTGATGCGCCTGGCCGTGCTGCTCGGCCGTCACAACGAGGCGATCCGCCAGTACGAGGAATGCCGGCGAATCCTCGCCGAGGAACTCGGGAGCACACCCTCCGCCGAGACCATCGAATTGTACGAGGCAACGGTCGCCGATCGCGAGTCCGGCGGACGCCCCCTTCCGGTTCATGAGGAGTCGCCCTTGTTCGGGGACACCGAGCAGTCCCCCTTCGTGGGCCGTGACTCGGAGAGGTCGCTACTCGCCCAACGCCTGGACGCGGTGCTCGACGGGAAAGGAGGCCTGGTCCTGATCGAGGGAGAAAGCGGTGTCGGCAAGACCCGGCTGCTTCGGGAAGTGGTCGCAGACGCCCACTGGCGCGGCATGGACGTGCTGTGGGGTGGGTCGTCCCCGAGCGGGGGCCGCCCGTTCGCTCCCCTGGCCGAGGCCCTGAAGGGGGTCACAGGACTGCGCGCGAAGCAGTTGGCGAGCCGTCTCGCCCCGGTGTGGGCCGACGTACTGGCACCCCTCGCCCCGGCGCTTGGTGACGCCTCCGAACCGACGGAGAATCCGGGCCCGATTCGGCGGGCCGACGAGCAGAGTCGCATGCGAGAAGCGATCGCCGAGGCATTCCACACACTCGCGACGCTCGGCCCGACCCTCGTGGTGCTCGAGGACGTGCACTGGGCGGACGACGACACCATCGCGGCCCTCACCCAGATCGCCGGCCGAATCGCCTCCGATCGGATCCTCTTCGCCGTTTCGTACCGGCACGGGGAAGCACGCGAGCGATCCGACGTGTGGGAGTTGCTGCGCGCCCTCGACCGAATGCCCCATTGCGAGCGCGTGTCCCTCGCCCCGCTGTCGCCGGCGCAGACCGAGGAGCTGATCCGTCACAGCCTGGGACGCTCCGAGGTGAGCGGCGATTTCTCAGAGGGGCTCCACCGGGACACCGGAGGCATTCCCCTGTTCATCGTGGAGACGCTGCGGGCCCTCTACGAGAAGGACGCCCTCGACGACGCCGATGCCCCAACCGAGACGCCCCCTCCGACGCGGGACCGCATCCCGGTCACCCCGCGGGTGCATGCTCTGATCCGCCACCGCCTCGACAGTCTCGATCCGCTGTCGCGTCGCACGCTCGAATTGGTGGCGGCGCACGACGGGACGCTGCTCCTCGAGGAGATCGTCGACGCCTCGGATCTCGAAGGCCAGGCTGCCCTCGCCTCGGTGGACGACCTGGCGAGACGACGGTTCCTCGCCGGCAGAGAGCGCGAGTACTCGGTGGGTCACGAACTGATGCGGCGGGTCGTGTACGACGACCTGCCGCTGTCGCGCCGTCTAGACCTCCACCGGCGCGTCGCCCTCGGGATCGAGCGTCATCGCCCGGATGAGGTCGAGGTGCTGGCCCATCACTTCGCGACCGCTCGCATGCCGGACCGGGCCGCCGAGTTCCTGGAGAAGGCGGCCCTGAGGGCGATGGAGGTGCACGCCTACGACACCGCCGCCCTGCACCTCGACCGCGCATCGCTGGCGCTCGACGACATCGGTGCACCCAACGAGCGGCGGTATTCGATAGCCGCGCTGCACGAAGAGGTGCTCGACGTTCTCGGACGAAGGACCGAGCAGGAGGAGGCCCTCCTGAGGCTCCAGAGGTTCGCGTCACCCGAACAGCAGGGCGACGTTCACCGACGACGGGCATGGTGGCTCTCACACCAGGACCGATTCCCGGAGGCAGAGGCCGAGGCGGTGAAGGCCCTCGACGAGGCGCACGCTGCGAACGACCCAGGGCAGATCGTCTCGGCACTGACGGCGCTGGGCATGATCGCCTGCTTCGGTGGCCGGGCGGCGGAGGGCGTGCGCCACCTGGAGGAGGCGGCAGGGTTCCGGGGAACCGATCGGAGGCAGGAGGCCGACGCCCGCAACGCGCTGGGTCAAAACCTGATCGACCTCCAGCGTTTCGGCGAGGCGGAGTCTCAACTGCTTGCCGCTCTCGCCCTCTATGGAGAGATGGAGGATCGCCGCGGCCAGGCGGAGGTG
Organism: Acidimicrobiia bacterium; assembly: GCA_035464675.1. Lineage (GTDB taxonomy): Bacteria > Actinomycetota > Acidimicrobiia > Spongiisociales > UBA11373 > JAUYIV01. Next base: position 1,568 of record DATHSA010000070.1, on the reverse strand, counting down.
CTCGGAATGCTTGGCACGCTCCGCATGGAGCGAGGCGAGCCCGAGGCCGCCGAGAGTGACTTCGTCAAGGCGATCGATATCTCCAAACAGATCGGATACCGGCACGGCGAAGCGGTCTACGAGATGAACCTTGCGATCCTCTACGTGATCACCAACCGCCTCGGTTCCGCCCTGGATTCATTCGAGTCGGCAGCGGAGACCTACGCCCTCATGGGGAACCGCCGCGGTCAAGCACTCGTGCAGTCGAATGCGGCGTGGCTCTGGCACGGCCTCATTGGTGATGACCGGCGAGCGAAGGAACTGGTGGCAGGCGCCCTTGAGGTCTACTCCGACATTGGGGACGTTAGAGGGAAGGCCCAGTGCCTCGCGTTGCAGGGCTCGATTGCTGGCCGTTCTGGGCGGCACTCGGATGCCGAACGTCTGTTTGAGACGTGCCTTGATCTGACACGGGAAGCCAAGGACTCGTGGCTCACAGCGCAGGCGCTCCGGGAATACGCTGCGTCCCAGTTGGAGGCCGGCCGCCTCGAAGCAGCGCTCAGCAACGCGACAGAAGGGGAGCGGCTCTGTCGTGAGTTCGGCATGAACGACCTGCTGGTCGGCATCCGAGCCCTCATCGGGCGAATTCAACTTCGGCTCGGGAATCTCGAAGCAGCCGAGACTGCAGCGGACAGAGCGATGCGGGAGATCCGACCCGGCGTCGAGCTCGCCCACCTCGTTCCCTTGGCCCTCAGCGAGGTGGCTGAAGCTAAGGGAGAGCGAGAAGAGGCAGGTCGTTTGATCGACATGGCATACAAGCAGCTAACCGAGACGCTCTCAGGACTCCCGTCTGAGGTCCGTGCACACGCTTTGGAGAGCGTCCCAGCTAACAGGGCCATTGCCGAAGGATGGCGGGAACGACAACCAGACGTGGTCCTCGTTCGGCTTCCGTCGAACGATGCTCCGGCCGGCCGAACCCTCACACCCGATGACTTCCTGCAGGTCGAGTGGACCATCCACGATCCTTCCGACAAGGACATTGATGACCGTCTTGAGCGCCGCCGGAGGCGGATCGTTCGGCTCATTGACGAAGCTGAGCAACAGAACGCAGCACCAACCGTCGACGACCTCGCGAACGCGATAGGAGCGAGTTCGGCGACGATACGTAGAGATCTGGCAGCCCTACGAGCAGCCGGAGAGCGGGCTGCCACACGCGGTAGTCGATAGAACACTTTGCGCGTCTGAGCGCAAGGTTGCGAAGAAACCCCCTCGAGAGCTTTAGATATCGGCGAGAGATGCCGATTCCATTCTCCTGACACGCACTCGTTTCAGGAGGACAAGACCGATGCGTAAGCGCCTCACTGTGCTGGCACTGACTGTCGGCACATTCCTGGCCCTCTGGGCCCAGCCTGCCCTGGCCATCTGGCGTCCGGGCCACGGGTAGTCGAAGAATTCCGCCGCCCGGTGTGGCCGGGCATGCGGCTAGCCGCGGTGGAGGGTGAGTCCAGAGCACCCCAGCCGTGACAACCAAGGCCGGCTGACGTACGCCCAACGGGGTTTCCGGCCACCCCACTGGATGGTCCCCGGTCCCC
>DATHSA010000069.1:0-27577 GCA_035464675.1 Acidimicrobiia bacterium | reverse complement strand
GCCGAGCGTCCCGATGTCATGGAGGAGCCCACCCAGGTAGATGCGCTCGACCTCGTCGGCGGAGCAGCCCACCACGCCGGCGATCGCAGCCGCCATGTGGGCGGCTCGCAGCCCGTGATCGGCGAGATCCTGGTCGCGGAGGCGCATCACCTCGATCAGCTTCTGAGTGGCAGCCGACTCGGGGGTGGAAGTCGTACCCGGAATCATCGACTCGATGCTCCCTCGGGCGCGTGAATTGAGCTGTTTGCGTGCGACATGTGGCGCCTGGTCGACCTCTGGACAGGTTACGTTCGGGACCGTCCGGAACGACGGCAATCAGCCAGACCCGGGCGGGGCCCGTTGCCCGTTGCCCGTTGCGCGTTGCCCGTTGCGCCGCTCCGCTTGGTGCTCGAGGCTGGACGCCGGTGGCTGTGTGGCGCTCACGCCACCCGGTTCGCACCATCGAACTCGGGGATCCTCTCGGCCTGAGGGAGGGTGGTGACCGCCGCGGGCGCCTCGACCTGCTGGCGGCCCAGGTGCGCGGTCATCCGATTCGTCGACGGCAGCAGGCGGGTCGCGGCGTTGCCGACGGCGCTGTTGTACGCGTCCACGGCTGTGCCCAGGGCGTTTCCGAGCTTGGCCAGGTGCTCGGCGTGCTTGTCGAGCCTGGTGAGCAATTCGCGGGTGTCTTCGAGAATCTCCCGCGTGGCGGCCTCCTGGTTGACGGTGAGTGCGTGATGCTTGAGGACCTCGAGCACCAGGCCCAGGGTGCGCGGCGAAGCCGGATGCACCCCGAGGGCCAGGGCCTCGCCGCCCAAGCCCGGATTGGCCTCGATGGCCGCTTCCCAGGCGCCTTCGACCGGCAGATACATGACCACGGGAGCGAATGTCGAGCGGAGGCGGGCCGGGTAGTCGCGGCCGTGCAGGTCGCGCACGTGGCGGCGGACCGCACCTGCATGCGCCTTGAGGCAGGCCTCCTGTTCGGCTTCGCTCTCTGCTTCCCAGGCGCGGCGAAGGTCGTCGAGCGGCGCCTTGGCGTCGATGACGACGTCGCCGGCGTCGCCCAGGTGGACGACCGAGTCGGGTCGGCCACCCGGAAGGTCGACCTGCGTGTCGAAGTCCACGCCGTGGGTCATCCCCGCGGCCTCGAGGAGGCGGCGCAGGGTCACTTCGCCCCACGAGCCCCGGCGGCCCGAGTTGTGGGTGAGGAGGTCGAGGGCCGAGCGGACCGTCGACGCCTCCCGCTCCGACGTCTCGAAGCCAGCCTGGACCCGGCCGATGAGCCTCCCCAGCTCCGTGTGGAGCGCGCGGATCTCCTCGGGAGCCACGGTCGTCTCGGTACGTACGCGGCGAACCGCGGCCCGGGCCGCCACCACGACGACTCCGACGATCGCCAGCGACGTGACGATGGCCAATGCGGTGGTCATGTGTGTCCTCCCGACTTGCTCACCCTGTCAAGGTACGAACCGGGTATGACAGATTCCGAAGCAGTGGGGAGATCGCGGCCCGAATGTCTCGACGGGCAACGGGAAACGGGAAACGGACCACGATTCCTGACGCGAAGACCTGCCCCGTGCGGTGGCACCCGGGCCTCCGTCGTATGCCACAATCGGCGCACATGATCGACCACGCTCCGTCACCGGAGTCCCTGCAGAGGATCGGCGACGCCCTGATGCGGGCGAACCTGTCGCTGCTGGGAGACGCGGCCGAGCGTGCCCGCCTCGACACGTACAGCCTGGCCGCGGAGTACCTCGCTCCGCGGCTCGAGGAGCCGGGTGGGGCCCTGGTCGTGGCGGTGGCCGGCGTGTCCGGAAGTGGGAAGTCCACCCTGGTCAACTCCCTGGCTCGCCGACGCATCAGCCACGGAGGCACGAGACGGCCGACGACGATCGAGCCGGTCGCCTGGACGGGCACCCGGCTCCCGCCCACGCTCGATGCGCTGCGGAGGCGAATGCCGGGGCGTCTGGTCGACACGCTCCGACCCCCGCCCGAGGGCATCGTCGTCGTGGACACTCCGCCCCCCGGGGTCGTCGACGAGCGCGGAGAGCGCATCGCCTCACAGATCCTCGCCGTCGCCGACGTCTGTGTGCTCGTCGCCGGCGCCAGCCGCTACGCGGACGCCGCGGGGTTCGAGATGGCCGACCAGGCGCGCGACCGCGGGATGCCGATCATCTTTGTCCTCAACCGGACGCCGACAGCGCCAGAACCGAGTCGCACCCTCGTCGACGACTACACCGCCAAGCTCTCCGGGCGCGGCCTCCTGGCGCGGCCCGACCGGGGGTCGATCGTCGCCATCGCCGAAGGTCCTGTCTCCGATGAGACCGGCGGGCTGCCCGGTGAGTGGATAGCCGGGCTGCGCAAGGAGCTCGAGGCGATGGCCGAGCCGGTGGAGCGGGCGGCGATCGTGCGGGAGGGGATCGAGCGGGGAATCGCCCGGCTCGAGGAGTCGCTCTCCATGATCCGCTCGATGTTGATCGTGGCGGAGAGCCGGCGTGTCACGCTGCTCGACCCGGTGCGCATCTCCTACGGACTTGCCTCGGCCGGGATGTTGCAGGACCTCCGGCGCGGGGAGTTCGCCGAGACGGCCGACGACTCCGCGGCCTTCGTCTCCGCCCTTGCGTCGGGTGCCGCACGTCGGGCGGGGCGCGCCGCGCGCACCGTCGCCGAGCAGTGGGCCGGTATCGCACCCGACCTGACCGATACCGGACTCTTCGGTCACGGCCCCGGGCTGCAGGACGCAGCCCGCGATCGCGTCGCCTCGTGGATGGCCGACATTTCCGCCGTCGCCGCCGAGGTCTCGGGGCGTCCGGTGCGCCGCCGACGGATCGAGCGGTTCAGCGGTCTCGTGCGGCGAATGGCGGTCGATCGGGGCTTCCGGCCCGACAGGAAGGGAACCCGCCTGTTGGCCCGACACCCGGGGGCGTCGGACGCGGCCGTCCGCAGGCTCGAGGCCGAGATAGAAGGCATTTTCCAGGCGGACTCCACGCGATTCACAGAGGTGCTCGGTTTCGGGCCGCCCGATGGCCTGCTGGCCGACCTGATGATCCGCGGATGACCGACGTCGTTTCGATCGTCGACGGACTCGACCTCGTGGTGGGCCTCGCCCAGGATCATCTCCACCCCGACGATCTCCGTGCAGCCCGGACTTCGTCGCTCACGGCTCGGAGCCGCGTGGGCCACCTCGGGTCGACACTCGTGTTGGCCCTTCTCGGCGGGACCGGTGCCGGCAAGTCCAGCCTGCTCAACGCCATCGCGGGCAAGCCGGTGGCGTCCACGAGCCCGGTCAGGCCGCACACCACGGAGCCGCTCGCCTGGATCCCCGACCATGCCGAGAGGGCACTGCACACCCTGCTCGACCGCCTCGAGGTCTCGGAACGCCTCGAGCAGGACCGGTTCCCCGATCTCGCGATCCTCGACATGATCGACGTCGACTCGCTGGTGTTCTCGCACCGGCGGCGCGTCGAGCAGCTGCTGCCATCGGTCGATGTTGCGGTCTGGGTGTTCGACCCGGTCAAGTACGCAGACGCCGTGGTCCACAAGGACTTCATCGCACCCAATGCTCACGCCGCCGACCGCCTGATCTTCGTGCTGAATCAGGTCGATCTGATCACCGAGGACGAGCGGGTCATGATGCGCGATCATCTGGTCGATCTGCTCGTCGCCGACGGCATCGAGCAGCCCATCGTGTTCGAGGTCGCCGCTGATCCCGCCGAAGGAGTCCCCATCGGGATCGATGCCCTCGTCGATCATCTCGGGGGGCGCCTCGACGAGAAGCTCGTGCACCTCGGGAGGATCATCGAGGACATCCGCCGGACGGCGCGGGATGTGGCCGGAGCCATGGGGATCGCCACGAGCGGGCCGCTGGACTTCGAGCGTCGATGGGACGAGTTCCGAACGCAGGTTGCGTCCCGGCTCGCCGTCGATGGCCCGAGCGTCGCCGTCTACGAGGAGGCGTTGCGTTCGCTGGACCAGCTGGTGCTCCGGCTGTCGATCGAGGCCGGCGGGCCGTACGGCACCCGGATCCGCCAGACATTCGAACCGGACAGGCTCGACGACGAGTTGCGGGGATCCGTGGAGGCGATGGAGCAGCGGATCCCTCGGGGCGGGTCCGGCACGTCGCTCGATCCGGGGCGGCGCGCCGAGGCCGTCGCCATCCTCGACGCTCAGCTCCAGGCAAGGATCGGCTCGCGGCTCCGCGAGATCTTATGGGAGCGGGCGTCGCTGGCTGCAGCGGTCGCCGGCCTCGCCGTGGACGCCACGATGGCCGAGTCGGATCTCCTGGGGATGACGATCGAGTGAAGCAGTGGCTCGACTGGCCGTCATATCGCCGCTTGGGCGCACTGCTGAGGTCACCCCATGGTGGCGCCGCCGAGGTGGGCGCTCTCGCCGCGACCGACCTCGCGGACTTCATCGAAGCGGTCGTTCGCTTCGCACCGGAGTGTTACCCCGACGCCGTAGAGCAGGTGGCCGCGGAGATCGTGCGGCGGCAGCCCGCACTGGCTCCATTGGTCGCTCTCGCCAACGCCGCCCTCCTCGCGATCGACGAGGGGCCCGGCAACGCCGCCGCCGAGGCGAGAGGATTCCAGAAGCGCCTCGCGGCCTCGGTGGAGATCCTGTCGACCGTAGGGGCCGCGCTGATCCCCGAAGGCGGGGCGGTCCTCACCTCGGGCGCCTCGTCGTCGGTGCGAGCCGCGCTGATAGCCGCGCGCGACAAGGGGATCCGGACGATCTGTGTCACCTCGCCCATCCCGGATGAGGCTCGCCGGATGGCGGCCGACTTGAGTGGGGCGGGCATCCCGGTGGAGATCGTCGGCGATTCCCAGGTACCCGACACCCTCTATGCCGTCGATGTGGTGCTCGTCGGGGCGCACGCCCTGGGACCCGAGGCGGCGATCAACGTCGCCGGTACCGGCGTCCTCGCCAAGGAGGCGTCGAACGTCGGGGCGCGGGTGCTGGTGCTCGCCTCGGCCGACAAGGTGCTGCCCGCCGCCCTCTTCGATCGGGCAGCTGCGGCCGCCGCCGCTTCGGCGGCGCTGGAGGTTGTCCGCTTGCCCGCCTTCGACTCTGTGGTGACGGAGCTGGGAGTCCTCGATCTCGAGGGTGTCCGCCGCCTGGCCGAAGGGCATCGGGTCGCGGAGGGCCTTCAGGCCTGAAGTTCCAGCCACCGGGCGACGCGTGATTCGGGCCGTCCTACTCGACCACCCGAAGTCGGGCCGGCTCCGGGATCGCCTCGAGTCGTGAGATGCGACCGATCAACTCGCCGTCAGCCTCCATCCACGATGCGGGCTCGGCATCGACAGTCATGCGAGCGAAGCCGGGCCACGCCTCGATGCCCCGGATCGTGTCGATCGGGCGGTCTCGCATCGCCCGTGCGACCAGCCGGGCAAGTCGGGTGGCGGTGACACGGCGGACGCTGACCGCCACCGGAGGCGGAGTGCCCAGGCTCAGGGATCGTCTGCCGAGGTAGGTGAATGTGTCGTGGACCTGGACGATGGCCGCGAGTGCGTTCGAGGGGCGGCCATCCACCGTCACCCTCAGGTTCTGCCGCCGCCGCCGGTACCCACCGAGGGCGACCCGCAGGGTGCTGCGGACGTAGTGGAGGGTGCCTGCCCCCACCTTCTTGATGGGCCGCTTCTCCGACTCACGGATCACCTCGGCGTCGAAGCCCACTCCGGCGGCGAACGAGGCATGACGGGTCTCCTCCCCGTCGGGGCCGTTCGATTCGAGGCGCATCGTGGGGAGGAAGCGCCATCCCTGAGATCGGGCGATCACTCTGGCCGCCTCGAGGGGCTTCCTGGGCAGGCCGAGCACCCGCCGAAGCACGTTGGTGGTGCCCGCAGGGACGACGCCGAGCGCCGTCTCCGAACCGATGAGCCCGTTGGCCACCTGGTGGGCCACGCCGTCGCCGCCCATCGCCACGACGATGTCGTATCCCTCCGCGGCGGCGTCGGCGGCCGCCACCCGCGCTTCGGCGGCGCCGTCGGGCCAGACGGGGGTGACGACGAAGCCTGACTGAAGGATCGACACGACATCGCGGTGGAGCGAGGCAGTGAATCCTGAGGCAGCAGGGTTGGCGACAAGGATCAGGCGTCGCATGCGGCGAGCGTACCCGGCACCGACGGCACCAGATGGCGAGCGAGATCGACTGGGCGCAGCAGGCCGGTACCCTCGAGTGGGTGGAGCGCTATCGCAACCGAACGGAAGCGGGCAACGTGCTCGCAGGCCTTCTCTCCGATCATGCCGGCGAGGATGCTCTCGTGCTGGGGATCCCGCGCGGAGGGCTGCCGGTGGCCCGGCCCATCGCCGAGGCTCTCGACGCCGAGCTCGGCGTCGTCGTCGCCGGGAAGGTGGGGGCCCCCGGTAACCCCGAGTTCGCCATCGGCGCGGTGGCGCCCGATGGCGTGACGCTCATCGATGAGATCACCGTCAGGAGGCTCGGGATATCGAGGCCCCAATTGGAGATGGCCGTTGAGCGGGCGATCGAGAAGCTGCGCGGCCGGCAAGAGGCGTACGGGGCCACGGACCTCCAGGTCGCCGACCGGACGGTGATCGTGGTCGACGATGGCGTGGCCACCGGTGCCACGCTTCAGGCAGCCCTCCAGTACCTGAGGCGGCTCGAGCCGGAGACGCTGATCTGTGCGATCCCGGTGGGGCCTCCGGCGACGGTGGCCCGTCTCGCCGCCGACGTCGATGAGATGGTCTGTCCCCGCCAGCCCGACCACTTTCGGGCCGTGGGGGAGTGGTACCAGGAGTTCTCCCAGGTCAGTGACCGCGAGGTCGAGGCGCTGCTCAGCGGGGCGTAAGGCGTCGAGCGCAGCAAGCAGCAAGCCGACAGGCGCTGGGACGCTCGCGGTGCCCCCGCCCTTTGGCAGGCGCTACGCAGCCTTGGGGGTCGGGGACTCTTCGGCCGAGCACACGACGCAGTCGAGAACGGGGCACTCGGTGACTTCGGTCGCCGTCAGGCCCAGGCTGGCGAGCCATGCCTCGACGCGAGTCTGCTCGGTGAGCGGGAGTCTCGTTTGAATGGGGTTCAGGGCTCTCATGGCACTCACCGTACGACGCGGGTGTGACAGAATCGGGTTCCCCGTTTTTCGCGTTCTCGAAACCGCCGGGGCGAGGCTGAATGTGCCGTCGTAAAGCCCTCTCCCGTCGCATTCGGGCTGTGCCCGGAGTCATCGATGTCCGCCACGAATCGACCTCTCGGGTACCGTCGCAGCGTGAAAGCCACCTGGCGGCCCGGGAGACTCAGCGTCGCCTCGTGGGCCATCTATGACCTCGCAAACACGATCTTCGCCCTCGGGGTCGGATCCCTCTTCTTCGCCGAGTGGCTCACCGAGAATCAGGAGCGTCTGCCCGACCTGCCGGCCTGGCTGAGCCGGGGCGATCCCGCCGACCTTGCCCTGACGGTCGCGGTCGACACGGCCATGATCGTGGTGATCGTTCTCGGTCCCTGGATCGGGGCTCGCAGCGATCACCGGGGCACCAGACTCCGCTACCTGCTGCCGATGACGGTGCTCGCGGTGGTGCCCACCTTCTTTCTCGCGTCGGTCGGAGTCGTCGCGTCACTGGCGCTCTTCTCGGTCGCGCTCATCGGTTTCAACCTTGGGTCTGTCGTGTACGACGCCCTTCTGCCGGACGTGTCGACCCCCGACAACGTCGGCGTCGTATCAGGCGTCGGGATCGCCGTCGGGTACCTGGGGTCGTTCATCGCGGTCGCCGTCGGCTATTTCTTCCTCGACTCCCAGGGCTTCCCGACGGTCTTCAGGATCATCGCGGTCCTGTTCACGGTCTTTGCAATCCCGACCTTCCTCTGGGTGCGGGAGCGCCCTCGCCGCCGGGAGCCCGGTGACCCGCCCTCCCTCCGTTCGAGCGTTCGCCGGCTGATTGCGTCGTGGCGGCGGGCTCGCCACCACGACGGGGTGGCCCGTTTCCTCGTGGGGCGCTTTCTCTACACCGATGCCATCAACACATTGATCGGCGGGTACCTCACCATCTACGCAAAGGAGGAGCTGGGATTCACCTCGGGCGAGTTGCAGGCACTGCTGACGGTGGCGATCACTGCGGCGATCATCGGCGGGTTTTCGGGGGGCCGCCTCGTCGATCGCGTCGGCCCGCGCCGGCTCCTCCACTCGGTCCTCTACGCATGGATGGCGGCGATGGTCGTCGGGATCATCGCTGGGGGGAGCGGGACGAAGGCGCTGGCGTGGCCGCTGGGCGGGTTGGGCGGGCTGGCTCTCGGCGCGACCTGGGCGGCCGACCGGGTCTACATGCAGCGGATCTCTCCACCGAGGTACCTCGGTGAGTTCTACGGCCTGTACGCCACTGTGGGCCGGTTCGCCACCCTCCTCGGCCCGTTGACGTGGGGCCTGATCGTCACGGTCGGCGGCCTCCCCCGCGAATTCGCCCTGGGAGCCCTGGTGGTCTTCCTGCTTGCGGGCCGGCTGGTGCTTCAGGGAGTGGATGACATGCCACGGCGATGGCAGCCGGCGGACCTGGTGCCTGAGTAGCGGCGTACAGCATCCGGTGCGCGGAAGACGGACGGGCCGGAACCCGGCACGCTGCGCTTCGAGAGGATGTCCGCCACGGGAGATGGGGTTCCCCATCCGCCATACTTGACCCCATGTTCGAGCCCTACCGACCTGAGCCGTACTCCGACTTCACCGACCCCGCCAAGAAGGCCGCCTACGAGCTCGCGCTCGCAGGCGTCGAGGAGCGACTTGGCGCCTCCTACCCGCTGACGATCGCCGGGGAGGCGATCGAGACGGGTGACACCATCGAGAGCGTCGACCCCGCCAAGCCAGATCAGGTGATCGGGACGATCTCGGCGGCCGGGACCGAGGAGGCGCAGCAGGCTCTCGACGCCGCCTGGGAGGCCTTTCCCAACTGGAGCTCGCTTCGCGCCGAGGACCGGGCGCGGTACGGGATGAAGCTGGCCGCGATCATGCGGCGCAACAAGTACGAGCTCGCGGCCATCGAGACGTTCGAGGCGGGCAAGAACTGGCTCGAGGCAGAGGCGGACGTCGCCGAGGCGATCGACTTCGTCGACTACTACTCCCGCGAGGCGGTTCGTCTCGCCGAGCCGGTTCCGGTCACTCACTGGCCGGGCGAGGAGAACGAGTCCCACCTCATCCCGATTGGTGCCGGCGTGGCGATCCCGCCATGGAACTTCCCCCTGGCGATCCTGGTGGGGATGGCGATCGGGCCGGTGCTCGCCGGCAACACCCTGGTGCTCAAGCCTGCATCCAACACGCCGGTGATAGGAGCGCGATGGATGGAGATGCTGACCCAGGCAGGCTTTCCGCCCGGCGTGGTCAACTATGTCCCGGGGCCGGGTGGCGAGATAGGCGACTTCCTCGTCGACCATCCGCAGACGCGTTTCGTGAATTTCACGGGTTCGAAGGAGGTCGGCCTTCGCATCGCCGAGCGCTCCGCAAAGGTCCATGAGGGTCAGAAGTGGCTGAAGCGGGCCTACATGGAGATGGGCGGCAAGGACGCGATGATCGTCGACGAGACCGCCGACCTGAAGTCGGCGGCGGCCGATGCGGTTCGCTCGGCCTACGGATTCCAGGGCCAGAAGTGCTCGGCAGCCTCGCGCCTCATCCTCGTGGATTCGATCCACGACGAGGTCCTCGACCGCGTGGTGGAAAGTGCCACGGCGCTGTCGGTCGGGCCGCCCAGGGACAACCACGCCATGGGCCCGGTGATCTCCGCCGCTCAGCACCGGTCGATCCTCGATGAGATCGCCAAGGGCCGCGAGGAGGCAGACCTGGTGACGGGCGGCTCGGCGATCGACCGGGATGCCGGGTGGTACATCGAGCCGACGATCTTCGCCGACGTCGATCCGCAGGCTCGGCTTGCCCAGCATGAGATCTTCGGGCCGGTGTTGTCGGTCATCAGGGCTTCCGACTTCGATGAGGCGCTCGAGATCGCCAACGGCACGGAATTCGGCCTCACTGGGGGCCTCTACTCACGGGACCGGAGCCGCATCGAGCGAGCCCGTCGCGAGTTCCACGTCGGCAACCTCTACATCAACCGCAAGATCACGGGCGCTCTGGTGGGGGTCCAGCCGTTCGGCGGATTCAAGATGTCTGGCTCGAATGCCAAGGCCGGTGGGCCCGACTACCTCAGGCTGTTCATGGAGATGAAGACCGTGGCGGAGCGCTGGGTCGCCCCCTAGACGGAAGCGATCGTTCAGGGACAGGTGGCGAACGCCGTGGTGTCCATGACCGCCGGGAAGGCGCTACTGGGGGGTTCGTAGGACCTGGTCTCGCCCGTGGCGGTGTCGGTGACATCCACCCGCAGGTCCACCTCGACGAACGAGGCGAACATCACCCAGATAGATCCGTTGATGGTGCAGCCGTTCGTCACCTTTACGAGGAGTTCGACGCTGCCCTCATCGAAGAACCAGTAGCCGGCCTCGTCGGGGGATGGGTCCTCGACCGAGCCGATCGGGACCGACCAACCGGGCCGCCCCGGGTCTCCACCGGGGTCGTCAGCGGGCTGGGTGAACGACGCTCGAACCCGGAACCGGCCGTCGACGAGGCAGACCGTGTTCTCGTCCGCCTCGCAGGTTCCGGGCTCGGCGTCGGGAAGGGGCACTGCGGCGACTCCGGCGTCGGAGACCTCGAAGAGGTCTCCGCCGTACGGGAGCACCAGGCCGCCCGCCGGCTTGGGGATCGCTATCGGCTCCACGACGCCGTTCTGGGCGACGCTGTAGAAGCCGCTGTCGCCGGCGGTGTTCTGCACCTGGAACGCGGGGCTGAAGGCGCCACCGGGGATCGGCCCGAGGTCGAGCACGAGGGTGCGGTCGGTCTGCAGGAGGACCCGGTCCTCCTCGAGGATCGGCCCGCCCGGATCTCCGCACCCGCTCGAGGTCAGGGTCGCGTACCCGTCGGTGTAACGGGCCGAAAAGTCTTCGGCCCAGAGGATGAATCCCAGGCAGTCTCCACGGAAACCGGCCGATGCCGAGAACACGCCGATGGCCCGCTGCTGGCCGACACCGATCGCATTCGTCGGGTCCGGTGCAACTGCCGGGGATGGGAGGGCCATCAAGGACATCGTCAGACCAGATCCTGGGACGGGCCCGACACCCGTAGGCCCGAACGAAGACATGACGAGCGGGTACGGGGTGAGGGCGAGCACCTCGACGGGACCCTGGATGAGGGTGGTCGTCGTCGTGGCGGGCGTGGCGGTCGAACTGGATGCGGGCGTGGTCGTCGCCGCAGATGTCGACCCTGGATCGGAGGAAGTGGTGGTCCCGGCCTCGCCATTGCCACCGCACGCGGTGACCAGGGCGAGTGTTACGGCAGTGATTCGAGTCCTCATTGGGCTTCGCGTGCGGCCGGGGGGAGACGGTAGTACCGGTGGCCTGACCCGCGACTGGCGATCCACCCGCTCGGACCCGCCGGGTTCGGCTCCACGGTTGCCCGCGCCAGGATCCGTGTCTGGCCGGGATAGAGGACGCCGCACCACTAACCTCGCGGCACACACTTCCTTAGGGGGACAGTGCCGGACATTCGCCAACAGGCCGAGTTGATCGCATCCGTCGAGCCGGCCGTGGAGCAGCTGATGGCCGAGCATCGCGAGCGGCGCGAGCACTGGTACGCACACGAATACGTGCCTTGGGAGAAGGGTCGAAGCTACGTCGACGAGCCGTGGGACGAGTCGCAGGCCACCCTCTCACCCGAGGTGCGGACGTCGCTCGTCCTCAATCTCCTCACCGAGGACAACCTGCCCTACTACCACGCCGAGATCGCCTCGCACATGCCCGAGGGCTCGGCGATGGCGAGGTGGACCCGCCTGTGGACCTCTGAGGAGGCGCAGCACTCGATCGCCCTTCGCTCCTACCTCCTGACCTCACGGAACTGCGACCCTCGATCCCTCGAGGACGACCGGGCGATCACCATGGAGGCGGGCCACTCGACCGGTATCCCGGATCCGGCGGGGATCTTCGTCTACACCTCCGCGCAGGAGCTGGCCACCCGGGTGAGTCACCGCAATGCCGGGAAGATCGCCGACGACGAGGTCGCATATGGCGTCATGGCGCGTATCGCGGCCGACGAGAACCACCACTTCATGTTCTATCGAGGCGTCACCGGCGCGCTGATCGAGAACGACCCCTCGACGATGCTCGAGGCGGTCCACAGGGTCTTCTCGAACTTCTCGATGCCGGGCACCGTGATCCCTGGGTTCGTGCGCAGGGCCGTCGACATGGCGAGGGCCGGCGTCTACAACCTGCGGATTCATCACGACCGCGTCCTGCTCCCGCTCATCCGCGACTGGGGGATCGAGCACATGACCGGCCTCAGCGCAAAGGCGCGCGAATTCCAGGACAAGATCATGGAGCTCCCGGCCACCGTGCTCCGCAAGGCCGAGGTCTTCGAGCGCCGTGTCGGGATGGCGACGGGGTAAGACTCCTCGCCCGTGGCCCTTTGGCACGTATTACCGGTGGCGTTGTCCTACCGTTTGAAGCATGAAGGCCTCCCAGCGGGTTCGGTTGGGGAAGATGACGCATCCGGTGCGGGGCTTCCTCCATGGCATCGCGGCGCTCGTCGCGCTGGTCGGGGCGATATTGCTCACCTTGCTCGCTCCCGGGGGCGCCGGTAGGCGGGTTTCCCTTCTCGTCTTCGGGCTGAGCCTGGTCGCGCTCTTCCTCACCTCGTCCCTGTACCACTCGATCCCGTGGCGAGCCCGCTGGAAGCGGCGGATGCAGAAGCTCGATCACACGATGATCTACGTGCTGGTCGCCGGCACCTTCACCCCGATTGCGGCCATCGTCCTCGACGGCTGGATGCGATGGGGGACGCTCGCGGTGCAGTGGGGCATCGTGGCGTTCGGCGCCGCCCACAAGGCGCTGGCAAAGACGCCCAAGCACTGGACGTCGGTCGCCCTCGCCACCACCCAGGGATGGCTCGCCCTCTTCATTCTCTGGCCCCTGGCCGACCGACTTCCGTGGACGGCTCTCGCGCTGATAGGCATCGGGGGAGTGCTGTACACCGTTGGGATGGTCTTCCTCGTCACCGGGCGGCCCCGGCTGTGGCCGCGGGTGTTCTCGTATCACGAGGCGTTCCATGTGCTCGTCATCGCGGCGGCGGCAGCCCACTACGCCGCCATCGCCGGTTGGGTCTCCGTCTACGGCGCCTGATGTCGGTTGAAGGCGCGGCGAGCGGTAGCGTCCCCACCGTGAACCCCACGGACACGCTCGGCCGCACGGTCCGGGATCTCAGGATCTCCGTGACGGATCGCTGCAACTTCCGCTGCACCTACTGCATGCCGGAGGAGGTCTTCGGGCGCGACTACGAGTTCCTGCCGCGCGACCAGCTGCTGACGTTCGAGGAGATCGCGCGACTCACGCGGGTCTTCACCGGGCTCGGGGTGCGGAAAGTGCGACTCACCGGCGGCGAGCCGTTGTTGCGCCGCGATCTGCAGCACCTCGTCGAGATGCTGGCTGCCATCCCCGAAGTCGAGGATCTGACGATGACCACCAACGGTTCGCTCCTCGTCCGCAAGGCGGAGGCACTTGCCGCTGCGGGGCTCGATCGAGTGACCGTGAGCCTCGACTCGCTGGACGACGAGACCTTCATGGCGATGAACGACGTCGGGTTCCCGGTGTCGGCCGTTCTCGAAGGGATGGATGCCGCCGAGAGGGCCGGCCTGGGCCCCGTCAAGGTGAACGTCGTGGTCAAGCGGGGCATCAACGACGGCGAGGTGGCGGCGATCGCCCGACACTTTCGCGGCACCGGTCGCATCGTGCGGTTCATCGAGTACATGGACGTCGGCCACACCAACGGCTGGCGATTGGACGATGTGGTTCCCGCAGCCGAGATTCTCGCCGCGATCGGTGCCGATGCAGCGTTCGATCCCGTTCCGCCGGCATACCCGGGCGAGGTGGCCACCCGATTTCGATACCGGGACGGGTCGGGGGAGTTCGGAGTGATCGCCTCGGTGAGCCAGCCCTTCTGCGGCACCTGCACCCGGGTCCGCCTCTCCGCGGAGGGCTCGCTGTTCACCTGCCTGTTTGCCACCGGGGGGCACGACCTTCGGGCGCGGCTCAGAGAGGGCGTCGACGACGAGACCCTCCGGGCCGACATCGCCGGGGTCTGGGCGGCGCGTTCCGACCGCTATTCAGAGATCAGGTCCCAGGCCACCGCCGGGTGGGAGAAGGTCGAGATGTCCTACATCGGGGGGTAGGCCGCGTTCACCGCCCACCGGGCCCGGTTGCGGTCTGAGCTCCGACCCGCCGAGCCTGAGGGCGACTCCGCCGGCGCCGGCCGCAGGCAGCCTCCTCCTTCACCTCCGCACCCACAGGAGCCAGTGCTCGGTCTCCGTGTGCAGCGTGAACTCAGCCCGGATGTCCTCCCAGACCTCGGCACCCTCGCGTTCCGGAAGTGTGCGGGGGAGCATCACGTATTCGACCTCGTCGGCGATTGGGAGCCGTTGGCCCTCGTTGCGCCGCAGCTCGGCGTCTCCGTAGAGAACGGTCGAGAACGGATTGGGGAACATGTAGATGTGCTCTCGATGGGCGAGGTGCGCGGTGGCTCCGTGGTGTGCCGACACGATGGCGTCGTCGGGTATGAGGTCGAACATCTCTGCGGCCTGCTGGGGGATGGGGTCGCGGGGGGACCAGTACGTCTTCGGCTCGAGCGAGAAGGGGAACGTCCCCCACCAGTACGCGCCGAGCGCGCTGCACGACAGGACGACGATTGCGAGGGTGGCGTGCCACCGACGGGGGGTTCGCGCGATCCCGCCGACCGTCGCCAGGCCGAGGGCCGGCAGCGCGACGGCCGTGTAGTGGTACCGGATATTGGACTGGTACTCGAACGTGCTGATCACGTTCGCACCGATCGTCAGTGACGAGATCGCTGCCACCAGTGGCGCCAGAAGGAACATGAAGGCGAACGGGAATGCAACCCGGAGCAGGTACCAGGGCCGTCCGCCACCCGTCAGGTATGAGACCACCTCGGCGGTATCGGTGAACAGGGCGCCGATGAAACCGGCGACCCCGCCGAACGGAACCCGCCAGGCGTTCGGATTCCACTCGCCGGCGAGCAGCCGCATGACGACTGCCATCGCGAACGCCATGTAGAGGATGGCGCCGCCGGCGGTGGCCAGGCCGTACCGGCGGTCCTTCTTCAGGGCGACCCACAGACCGAGGGGGACGATCACGAACGCCACGTCCTCCTTGACCAGGAGGGCGAGGATCACGAAGACCGCGTAAGGGCGCCAGCGCTCGGTCAGAGCGAAGTAGACCGCAAAACCTACGAACGCAGGCAGGAAGGCGTCGGGGTGGAATTGCTCCACGTTCGTCCATCCGAGCGAGGGATGGAGCAGGAAGGCGCCACCGACCACGAGAGCGATCGCCTCGTGGTCGAACCGCCGCCGTGCGTACAGGAACACCGGAATCGCCCCGGCCGCGAGTCCCACCGTCTGGAGGAACAGGAGGACGTTGGGGCCCGGGAACAGCCAGTAGAAGGGGACGAAGAACACCATGATGAACGAGGTGTGATCCCCGAAGAGGTTGCGGCCCATGAGCGTGACGAACGGAGCCTTGAAGCGGGAGAGGAGCCAGGTCCCCTGGTCGTAGAGGGCGAAGTCGTAGGAGGACGTACCCAGACCGTGGTGTATCCGGATGCTGGTGTTCGTGAAGTGCCAGACATAGAGGGCCACCACCAGCGCGAACAGCCACTGCCAGAGGGTGAGCCGTCGCAACCAGGTGGTGAGCACGGTGCCCATATCGGGGCAGCGAATCGGCGGGGACTCGGGGGTGGTCATCGACCCGAAAACGGTACCGGGGAGCCTCAGTAGCGGAAACGGGCGGCCACATTGCCCGAGGGATCGAGAAGCAGCGCCATGTCGCCTCCGTTGTTCCAGACCGGGTCGTCTGAACACCAGTGGAGCTCGCCCGGCGCGTCGTCGCCACATCCTGACCGGATCGCGACGGTCTCGCCGCTTCCGAGTCGGAACCCGTCGGGGAAGGCGAAGCGGTGGACGGAGGATTCGTCGCGAAGCGACCATCCGGTCAGCTCGGCGTCTCCGCCCTGGTTGCCGACGACGACATACTCTCCGTTCAGGTCGTTGCCATCGGGGCCGGGGGGATCGAAGACGACCTCGAGCAGCACCAGTTCCTCGGTGCCGGTTGGACCGCACGCGGTGGGCGACCACATACCCCGGGACGCGGAAACCGCCTCTTGCTCGGCGGTGATCAGCCGGGCAGCGTCGGGGCCATCGGAAAGGGCGATGGCGTTCCCGCTGCGGACCATCTCGACGTCGACTTCGGTCGAGCCTGTGAGGACTCGCCCCAGGAGGCGCCCGAACCGGTCGCGTTCATCGCCGGCGAGCATCACCTCCGATCCCTGAATGAGGTCGGCCAATGCGCTCGTCGCCTCATCGGCCCAGCAGTCGCCCACCTCCGGCGCGTTGATCCCGATCAGCCGAACCTCCTCGGTGACGGGTCCCAGGTCCACCCGAAGGGAGTCCCCATCGACGATCGCGACGACCACGCCGGCGGAGCCCCCGGGCGAGGGTCTCGTGTCCGACGTGGTGACCGTGGGAAGGGAGGTGGTGCGGGACGTCTCCTCATGACCACCGCAGGCTCCAAGGAGGAGAAGACAGAGAGCGATGCGCCCAGCCACGCAGACAAGGTACCGGGCCTGACCATTCACGAGATCTTCTCCCACCCCTGGGTACGCTGGCCGTCCGAGGCACACGAAGGAGTCGATGGTGGGTAGGGCCGGGAGTTGGCGGGTTGCAGTCGGTCTCATCGGCATCGTCGGCCTTGCGATCGCTGCGTGCGGTGGTGGATCCGGCGAGCCCGAACGTTCGACCCAGGTCGCCACGCTCGACATCCTGGCCGGCTCCGTGGAGGTCGGCACCGGGGGCGCCTTCTCGGCCGGAGCAGACGGACAGGAGCTCCGCGAAGGCGACACGGTCCGAACCGGCGCCGATGGGCGGGCCGCGATCGAGTATTTCGACGGTTCGATCACCCGACTCGACAGCGGCACATCGTTCACGATCGTCACGCTCCAGACGATCGGTGAAGGGGGCGCCACCGTCGTCGTGGGCCAGCAGGACAGCGGGAACACCTACAACCGGGTCGTCGACTTGACCGACTCCGCGAGCAGGTTCGACGTCGCGACACCGACGGCGGTCGCGTCGGTGCAAGGAACCGTCTATGCCGTGCTTTTCAACGCCGACGGGTCGATCACGTTCGTCGTCCTCGACGGGACCGTGATCGTCACCGCCGGCGGCGAGTCGGTCGAAGTGCCGGCAGGCTTCATGGTCACCGTCGACGAGGACGGCAACATCGGTGACGTGGTCCCGATCCCCGATGACCTGCTCACGGGCGGCTGGATCGAATACAACCTGTGCGAACTCGATGATGCGGGCGAGTGCCCGGTCGAGGCGATGCTCGACCACATCGAGCTCTCACCTCCGTCGAGCGTCATCGCCGCCGGCGAGGCGCAGGACTACGCCGTCGAGGCGTTCGATCAGAACGGGCAGTCGATGGGTGACGTGACCGGCGATGTCACGATCTCGGGCGAGGGTTGTTCCGGCTCGTCGTGCGCCCCGACCGTCCCCGGCGAGTACACGATCACTGCCGAGTTCCAGGGGTTGTCGGACACGGCCACCCTGACCGTTGAACCCGGCCCGGTCGACGCCATCCAGATCGGCCCGGAGGCGGCCTCCATCGAGGCGGGCCAGTCACAAGCATTCACCGCGGAGGGATTCGATGCCTTCGGAAACTCGGTAGGAGTCGTCGAGGCCACCTACTCGATGCCGGGTGGGTCGTGCGCGGGTGCGGAGTGCTCGTCGGACGATGTCGGCGATTACGTCGTCACCGCCAGCTTCGAGGGAGCTTCGGACTCGGCCACTCTCGCCGTGACGGTCGGGCCGCTCGACTACATCATCGTGTCGCCCTCCGTGGCGGAGATCGGGGCGGGCGAGTCTCGCGGCTATTCGGCCCGGGGGTACGACGAGTACGGGAACCCGCGTGGCCCCGTTCCGGCGTCGTTCAGCATCACCAATGGAGACTGCGATGGCGTGATGTGTGGCTCGACGGTCGCCGGCGCCCAGACGGTCACCGGCGTCTTCAGCGGCCGCGCCGACACGGCAACGCTCAATGTGAACCCCGGCCCCATGGTCGACATCGAAGTATCTCCCCAGAACGCCACGATTCAGGCCGGAGCGACACAGGCGTACTCGGCCGAGGGGGTGGACGCATACGGCAACTCGACCGGCCCGGTCGCGGCCGGCTACGACATGTACCCGGTCGAGGCGCTCGCCGCCGTGACCGGTCCGCTGGCCGCCGCTTCGTACGGCGAGGTCGCGTGGGGCTGCGTGAACAACCAATGCGGCTCGACGAATGCCGGCCTCTACGAGGTCGCGGGGTCGTACGGGGAGTTCTTCGACTCTGCGTCACTCCGGGTCGATCCTGGTCCGGTCGCCGACCTCGAGCTCTATCCGATGTTCCAACTCGACATCGGTGACTGTGATGACGGCGCGTACACGTTCTCCGTCTACGTCGTGGACGCATACGGGAACGTCATCGATGCCGCGTTGACCGTCGGCTTCGTCGACGCAGATGGCGGCGGCGAGGTGGCATTCGATCCCGCGTCCGGGAGTGTCACCACGTCGTCCGGCTACGCCACGATCGATGTGTACTCCGTATCGCCTGGATCTGTGGCGTTGCGCGCCGACGCTCCGGGTCCCGGCATCTCTTCGAATGTCGTGACGTTCGACGTCTACGCCTGCATCGGTTTCACCGAGCCGGGTGACGGGGGGACATTGCTGTTCGCCTTGATCGGACTGCTTGCGGTGCCGGGCGTCGCCCGTCTGCGCCGAGCTCGTGTGACCACACGTTCCGGCAGCTAGAGAAGAAAGGCAGCCAACCGGCGCGGACACTCGAGCGATGCGCCATAATGGACATCTCAAGGAGGGCGTTTGCGCGGGGATTTCAGGTTTTCATCGTTGTTGATCGCGTCTGTCGCGGTCATGGGCCTCTTGATGCTGTCCGCATGTTCTGCTGGCGGCGGCGGGGGTTCGGGGGAAGTGGCGACCCTGCGGATAGTCGCGGGCGCGGTCGACATCTCGGCCGACGGCGCGTCGTTCTCCGCGGGCACCGACGGTCAGCAGCTCTCCGAGGGCACGACGGTGCGAACAGGCGCCGATGGGCGCGCCTCCATCGAATGGTTCGATGGTTCGGTGACGCGCCTCGACCACAGCACCACCTTCACGATCATCACGATGGCCATCCTCGAGGACGACTCGACAGTGATCCTGGGCGAACAGACCTCGGGCAACAGCTACAACAGGGTGACCGAATTGACCGATGCGGCGAGCCGCTTCGACATCGATACCCCGACCGCCACCGCGTCGGTGCAGGGGACCGAGTACGCGATCATCACGACTTCCGAGGGGACCCTGTTCCTGGTCCTGAATGGCTCCGTCACCTCGTCGTCCGAGATCGATGAGCAGCTCGTGCAGGCGGGGCAAATGGTGACCGCCACCTCGGATGGCTCGATCAGCGACCCGGTCCCGATCCCACCCGAGCTGCTCGACAGCGACTGGATCACCTTCAACTGCGAGGACAATCCGCTGTGCCCCGACACCCTGGGGCCGGAGGATCCTCCGGATCCCCCCGGGAACTTCGATCCTGTCGCCAAGTTCTACGCCGCACCCCAGGCCGGTCCGGCTCCGTTGTTCGTGATCTTCTACGACCTCTCGACGGACCTGGACGGGGACGACCTCGAATACCTATGGGACTTCGGGGACGGCTCGACCTCGACGGCGTCGGGGTTGCTGGTCCACATCTTTCACGAGCCGGGTGAGTACGTGGTCGAACTGACCGTGACCGACCCGGAAGGCGCCAGTGACTCCCAGTCGGAGACGGTGGGCGTCGCCGTGCCCCCGACCACGACGACCTTCGCAGCGCCGCAGGTCGTGACCACGACGACGACCACCTCCACCTCCACCACCACCACGTCGACGACGGTTCCGACCACCACGACGACGACCACGCTCTCGCCTGGTCCGGTGGCATCGATCGAGTTGGCCGGATCGACGTCTCACCTCGGCGTCGGATGCGATCGCACCTTCACGGCGTATCTGCTGGATGCCAATGGCAACCTGGTGGATGACGACAGCACGGTCGTGACCTTCGCCGAGGTGGATCCTGGAAGCAGCGGGGGAGGCCACCTCATCTACCACGGTGGCCCGGCCGCGACGGCTGCGGACGGGGTCGCCACCAAGACGGTGACCGCGTCGGAGACTGGTTCCGTGAAGCTTCGGGCGTCGGCCTCGGGGCTCCTGTCGAACCGTGTCGAATTCCAGGTGCATCCCAGCTGCGCCAACGGTGCCTCGCTGGTGCCGAGCGGCGGGGACGGCTTCGGGAATGCGCCATTCGGGGTCGCCGCGGGGGCGCTTCTGGTCATCCTGAGCCTTGGGCTGGTCGCCGTGCGGCGTCGCCCGCATCTGGCCTGAGCAGGGATTGGTCACTTCGGTCGGGCCACGGATGACGCGCGCGGACCGCGACAAACTGGTTGCTTAGAGTGGTCGGCGAGCCCATGATGGGGGGGCCTGTAGTCAGAGGGGAACGCCAGATGCGCACACGTTGGTGGTCGGCCATCGCACTCGTCGCGCTACTCGCGCTGGCCGCGTGCGGTGGGGACGACGGCTCCGATGTCGTCAGCGCCACGCTTCGCGTGCATGACGGCCTGGTGGAGGTCGACTCCGGTGACGGCTTCGCCGCCGGCAGCAACGGTCAGCGGCTCTCCGAAGGGACCACAGTTCGCACCGGTTCCGATGGCCGGGCGTCCATCGAGTGGTTCGATGGCTCCGTGACCCGTCTCGACTTCGGAACCACGTTCCGGATCTCCACCATGCAGGTCCTCGACGGCGATGGCACTGTCATCGAGAGTGAGCAGACCACCGGCAACACCTACAACCGCGTCGCCGAGCTGACCGACGCGGCCAGCCGTTTCGCAGTCGAGACCCCGACCGCGATCGCCTCGGTTCAGGGGACGACCTTCGCCGTCCTCTTCAACGCCGACGGCACGGTCACCTACGCGGTGCTCGAGGGGACGGTGCTGATCAACGGCGTCGAGGTGAACGCCGGCGAGATGGTCACGGTCGACGAGGAGGGCAACGTCAGCGAGCCCGAGCCGATCCCCGACGGGCTGATCGACGACGACTGGATCGTCTACAACTGCGAGCTCGACGGCGGGCCGGAGTGCCCCGACGGCGCCTCGACGACCACGACCGTCGCCGGGCCGGAGCAACCCACGACGTCGACTACCTCCACCTCGACGTCGACCACGACTACGGCCTCGACCACCACGACGACCACGCCGCCTCCGCCTCCGCCTCCGCCTCCGCCGACGACGACATCGACCACGGTGCCGGCGACTACGACCACCACGATTGGGACCGGCCCCACTGTTCCGCCTACTACGACGACGTCGACGACGGTCCCGCCGACGACGACAACTACGACGGTGCCGCCGACGACGACAACCACGACCACGGTGCCGGCGTTCTCACATGTGGTGATCTCGCCGTCGATTGCGACCGTTGAGGTGGGCCAGAGTCAGGAGTTCACCGCCACCGCGTACGACACTCAGAACGAAGTGATCGGTGACGTCACCGGCCAGTCGACGTTTAGCGCCGGATCGCCGGCTGCCTGTGTCGGCAACCTCTGCTCGGCGCTGGAGACGGGGCTGTTCACAGTGACGGTGCTCTACAACGACACCACGGACGAGGCGACTCTCAATGTGGTCGACATCGAGCTCGGCTCGGGCGACGTGGAGGTGTTCCTGCAGTGGACCGGGCCAGCCGATCTGGACCTCCATGTAGAAGATCCGTTCGAGTGCGTCGTGTTCTACGCCAACACGAGCTGCGAGTCGGGCGGCGTTCTCCAGGTCGACATAATCCCGGGATGCTCGTCCTCGACGACGGCGATACATGTCGAGCAGATCTTCTGGCCGGAGGGTGGTGCGCCTGCGGGCGCCTATCGCGCCCGTGCTGACGCCTGGGATGTGTGCGGCCTCAGCATCTCGTGGACGATGACGATCTACGTCAACGGCAGCCTGGTCCATGAGGTGAGCGGCACGTTCACCAGCAACACCGACCTCCAGGACCAGAACTTCACGGTCCCGGGGATCGACTGACACCCGTCGTTTAGCGCCAGCTACACGATCCCACCAGAATGCGGCCCGGCAACCAGGGAGCACTCATTCAGTCGCGTTCGGCCGCCCGCCTGAAACTCGCCGCGGCCATCGGTGCGATCGCCCTCCTTCTGGCGGCGTGTGGTGGTGGTTCCGGGTCGGACGTCACCGCGACGCTACGGATCCACGTCGGCACCGTCGAGGTGCAGGCGGGGTCGGGCGCCTTCGCCACGGCCACCGACGGGCAGGCCCTTTCCGAAGGCGATGCCGTACGAACGGGGGCCGATGGTCGGGCGAGCATCGAGTGGCCCGATGGAAGCGTCACCCGCCTCGACGTCGACACCACCTTCCGCATCGAGGAGTTGAGCGGCGGGTCCGTCCTGTCGCCGTCGACCGCCATCGAGGGGACCCAGGAGACGGGCAACTCCTTCAGCCGGGTCGTCGAGCTCACCGAGACCGGTGATCGTTTCTCCATCGCCACCCCGACGGCTTCCGCGGCGGTGCAGGGGACGGAGTACTACGTGCTCATCGGAGCCGGCGGGTCCGGCACGATCGTCGTCACCGACGGCGCCGTGGTCGTCACCACCGAATCGGGTGAGGAGGTCGTCGTCCAAACCGGCCAGAGCGTCGTCGTGGATGCCGACGGCAACGTCGAAGGTCCTTTCCCGACGACGCAGGACACTCTCGACGACGACTGGGTGCGATACAACGACCAGTGCGATGCCTCGGGCGGGGTCTGCCCGACCGACGTGCCGGGGGCGCTCGACCGGATAGAGGTGGTTCCCGTCGACGCCACTATCAACCTCGGTGAATCCCAGGCCTTCACTGCCGAGGGATTCGACGGGGACGGCGAGTCTCTGGGGACCGTCGACGCTTCGTTCTCGATCGACGAGGGGGCCTGTCCTGATGGGCTCTGCACACCTAGTGAGCCGGGCGACTTCGTCGTCTCGGCGGAGTTCGAGGGGTTGTCGGCCACGGCAAACCTGACGGTGCTCGCCACCGGCGACATCCAGGTGACCCTCGATTGGGCCGCGTTCGTCGATCTCGACCTGTACGTCACCGACCCCGACGGGGAGACGGTCTCATGGCAGAACGTGGGATCGACGTCCGGGGGTCGTCTCGACCGCGATGGCTATGCCGCCTGCACCACCGACGAGCCTCCGCCCGAGAACATCGTTTGGGATGTCACTGCGCCCCCGGGCGACTACCTGGTCGGCGTCACCGTGTATGACATGTGCGATCAGCCCTCGGTGGACTTCGAATTGACCGTGCGGATCGGTGGCGAGATCGTGCTCTCGGAGACCGGAACGCTCACGGCATCAGGCGAGAATTACGACACGTCGTTCACCAAGTCCTGACGGAGCGGATGGGGTGCGCCCCCCCGGGTACGATCTGAAGCCAATCGAGCGAGGAGCCCATGGCCCGTAGTCGGCACAGCGTCTGGTTCAAGCCGCTGATCGCGGCCGTGATCGCCGTGGTGATCACCGTCGTCGCGGCGGCCGGCCTGTCGGCAAACGCCTTCACCGGCAATCAGCGCAGGCTGGCCGATGCCCTCTATCCGGGCACGGTGGCCGACTCGCGAATCATCGTCGTGGCCATCGACGACGTGAGCATCGTCGAGGTGGGCCGCTGGCCGTGGAACCGATCGGTGCATGCCAGGTTGATCGACGCCATGGTCGCCGACGGGGCGAGATTGATCGGCTACGACGTCACCTTCGCCACTCCCAGCCGGCTCGAGCCGGAGGCGGACGCCGACTTCGCGGCGTCCATCGCACAAGCCGGGAACGTGGTCCTGGGAGAGGACATCATCCCCGTGGGAGGCTCCGACCCCCCACGAGTCGGCGAGGTCTTTGAACCGATACCGATGCTTCGCGACGCTGCTGCAGCGGTGGGGCATACCCACGTATGGCCCGACACCGATGGGGTGCACCGCGCGATGGCACCCGTGTTGGAGACCGACGACGGCGCCCTGATCCCCTCCCTGTCCTTCGCGATGGCGCAGTTGGCGACCGGACACACCGGCCCTGTGACGATCCGTCCGGACGGAGTCCAGGTGGGTGGTCTGTTCGTGGCGACCGGGACGGATGGCCCCCATCTGCTCGACGTGAACTTCGCCGCCGAGCAGGCCGACGCTGGAGGCTTTCAGGTCGTCAGGGCGCTGGATGTTCTTCGGGGTGAGCTGCCGGACGGCACCTTCGAAGGCAGATTCGTCCTGGTGGGAGCCACAGCTCCGGGTCTCCAGGACATCGTCAGCACGCCCATCGACCGCGGGAGCGGCCAACCTGGTGTGCTGGTCCACGCCAACGCACTGAACACGATGCTCCGCGGGGACTTCATCACCCTCGACGGCGAGCCGATGGTGCTCATCTGGGTCTTGCTCCTCGCCCTGCTGGTGGCTCTGGCCACCATGTACTGGAGGCCCTGGCTGGCCGTTGCGGTCGCCGCCGGAGGCTTTGTCAGCTACTTCGCCGTCGTGTTCGCGCGGTTCGACGGGAGCACCGTGTGGAGAACCGTGTACCCGCCGTTCTCTGTCGTCACCGCGACGCTTCTGGGCGTGCTCGTCCTGAGCCTCGTCGCGATTGCCATCACCCAGTACAGGCGCCCCGGACTGCTCGCCGGCGCCTCGGCGGCAGTCATCGCGGGCTACGCGATCTTCCTCTTCGTCCCCGATTTCACCGGCGGCACGGTGATGAACATGGTGTATCCGCCTGCTGCGATCCCGGTGTCGTTCGTCGCCGCTCTCGGCGTGCGCTACTTCACGGAGGTCCGTGAGCGGAAATACGTCACCAATGTGTTCGGTCGGTACCTCGCCAAGGACGTCGTCAACGAGGTGCTGACTTCGCCGGAAGGGGCGGTCGCCACCCTGAGCGGCGCTTCCCGGCCTCTCGCCGTCCTGTTCGCCGACCTCCGCGGGTTCACCGCCGCGTCCGAACACGCCGCCCCGACGGCGGTGGTCAACGCCCTGAACGAGTATCTGGAGGCCATGACGAGAGCCGTGGTCGAGGAGCAGGGCACCGTCGACAAGTTCATGGGCGACTGCGTGATGGCCTTCTGGGGCGCGCCCCGCGTCGATCCCGACATGGTCGTCAGGTCGGTGCGCGCAGGCCTGAAGATGCTCGACTACGTCGACGAGGCGATCACCCATGGCAGCGCCGGCGAGTTGAAGGTGAAGGGTGTCGGCGTGGGGCTCTCGTTCGGCGAGGCCGTCGTGGGCAACATCGGCTCGAACGAGCGCCTGGACTACACGGCCATCGGCGACACGGTGAACACCGCCAGCCGGGTCTGCGGTGTCGCCGGGGGCGGCGAGATCGTGGTGACCGAGGAGTTCGCCGAGGCTCTCCCCCGTGACGAATTCCGACTCGCCCCGCTCCCACCGCTGAAGGTGAAGGGCAAGACCGAGCTGCTCAGGGTGATGCAGGTGCTCCGCGAGGGTCAGGAGGCAAAGGTCTTCGAGGAGGGCGCCTTCACCGACGCGTCGGAGGAGAAGGGCGCCTTCCAGCCTCCCGACTGGGGGAAGGGCGAGGAGAAGTCCCTGGAGGCTCCCCCCAAGGTCGCCGGCTATGCCCCTGTCGAACCCCGTGACGAGGGGGCCGAGGAGTCCGTGGAGGCCGGGACGGAGTAACCGTCGCCGGTCGCCCGTCACCCGTCGCCCGTCCGGGCGCGGCACGGCGGGAAAGGGAGTCTTTAGCCTGGGCCGATCAAGTTGGCGTTCTTGGGGCCGAAACTCACCCGGGAGGTCGAATGCCATTTGCTCGCGTCAACGGGACGATGCTCTTCTACCGGGAGGCCGGTGACGGGCCCCTCGCCGTCTTCATCCACGGGTTCCCGCTCGACCACAGCGTGTGGCTCGACCAGTTGGAGGGCCTCGCCCACGTTCGCCGCTGCGTGACCCTGGACCTTCGGGGGTTCGGCCGTTCCGATCCGATCACAGACGAGGTTCTCACGATGGAGATGCTCGCCGACGATGTCGCGGGCCTCGTCGAGGCGCTGGGGGCCCACGGCGCCGACGTCGTCGGCCTGTCGATGGGCGGGTATGTCGCCCTCGCCCTCTGGGAGATTCACCCCACGCTGGTGCGGAGCCTGACGCTGATCGGCACGAGGGCGACCGCCGACACGGCGGAAGGGCGAGCAAAGCGGGACGCGATGATCGATCGCCTCCTCGAAGGGGGCAGGACCGGTCTCGCCGAGGAGATGCTCACCTCGCTGCTCGGTCCGGCGCCATCGGCTCGGGCCCGGGCGCGCCTGCGATCGATGATCGAGGGCACGCGCTACGAGACCCTGGTCGCGGCGATCCTCGGCATGCGCGACAGGGCGGATCGCACCGCGCTGCTCCCCTCGATCGAGGTTCCTGCTCTCGTCATCGGCGGCGAGGAGGACACGTTGATCCCCTCGGAGGCGATGATGGCCCTGGCCGACGAGGTCCCAGGTGCTCGAAGGTCGACCGTCGCCGGCGCGGGACACCTCACCCCCATCGAGCGCCCGGACAAGGTCAACGAGGCCCTGATCGAATTGTTCGAGGGCCGCAAGGTGATCTGGTGGCAGGGAGGCGACTCGCCCACCACCTAGGCGGACGCGTGGTGTGCCGGAGCTCAGGTCGCATGGGTTCCGGCGTCCGAAGGTGGAGGCGCCGGAGGGGGCGACAGATGGGCGACGATCGCCTCGAGCAGGCGGAGATTCTCGAGGAGAGCCTCGTCGTTCACATGGTCGTCGCCCGGGCGGTGGAAGTC
The DNA here is from genome assembly GCA_035464675.1 of Acidimicrobiia bacterium. Classification (GTDB taxonomy): domain Bacteria; phylum Actinomycetota; class Acidimicrobiia; order Spongiisociales; family UBA11373; genus JAUYIV01. The sequence goes on along the minus strand of DATHSA010000069.1, from coordinate 711 downwards.
GGGGTTCCCGTCACGCCAGAGGTGTGCGGCGGGGACTCCCGCTCGTGCGAAGGCCACGTGGTCGGAGATCTCGCCGCGGGTCCGCCGCTCGATCGCGATGTCCGCGTCTGTGGCAACCGCGGCGATGGCGTCGGCGAACGACGGGTCGTGTCCCTGGAACGACACACACACCAGGGTCGGGCCGAATCCGACCATGTCCACCGAGAGCATCAGGTCGGGGAGCGCATCCTGTTCCTCCAGCACCCCGACGGCGTACCTGGAGCCGAAGTGATGTCCATGGCTGCCGATCCGCTCTTCGGCCCCGAACCCGACGATCACGACGCGAAGGTCGAGCGGCGGCTCCTCGGCGAGCCTTCTCAGCAGCTCGAGGATCACGATCGCTCCGGAGGCGTTGTCGTCGGCACCGGGAGATCCGGCCACCGAGTCGAGATGTGACCCGATGACGAGCAGGCGGTCCCCGCTGCCCACCTCGGCCGACCATACATTCCACGAGGTCGCCCCAGTCGGGAGCGGGAACTCCTCGATCCGGGCAGGCGCGCCGGTGATCGTGGTGGCCCGCTCGGCGAAGTGCTGAGCCGATGCTTCCTCCGCAGGCGATCCCGACACCCGTGGCCCCATGGCCAGGAACACATCGAGGTCGGCCTGGAGACGCTCGATCGTCGCGGTGTCGCCCCTGTCGAGCCGGGGGATGGTCGTCGTCGTGGTGGTGGG
>DATHSA010000068.1:0-40873 GCA_035464675.1 Acidimicrobiia bacterium | reverse complement strand
TGATAATGGAGGATTACGGCGTCGTTTACGATGCACTCCTGCTGGCGGTGTTCATCCTCGGAGTGCTTTGGCTCAAGACGCAACGTTCCGGCATGTCATGGGGGGTGCCGTCGAACTCGCTGCTGAGGGTGGCCGGATATCTGCTGCTGGCACTCGGGGTGTTCGTGTTCATCGACGGGCTGAGATCCGAGGTCTTCGATAGGGACGGTGGGTACGTCGCCGGGTTCATCATCCTGGTCGCCGGCGCGGCCGTTGCCGGTTTTGGAGCCAAGCAGCTCGACTAGCCGTCGAGCAGCGTGAATGCATCTTGAGGGATGTCGAGCCCGACCGCCTGGCCGGGCTCGACTCGTTCATGGTGGGCCACGGCTATCTCGCCTCCGGGCACCTCGACCCGGAGCAGATAGCCGGGGCCCCGGAAGATGGCGTCCTCCACGATGCCGCGCAGGTCGCCATCAGCGGCGATTCGGACCGCTTCCTGCCGAACGATCGCCCGGGCCGGGCGGCCATCCCCGCGGCCGAGTGACACCCCGTCCCTTCCCACCGTCACGTCGACGATCGTGGTGAGCCCCAGGAGCCGCGCCGAGGCCTCGGTGCCGGGCGCCTGCCAGATTCGCTCGGATGGGCCGAACCGGATGATCTGCCCTTCGTGGAGCAGGGCGATGCGATCAGCCACGGCGAAGGCCTCATCGGGATCGTGGGTCACATGGATGGCGGGGATCCCGGCGTCGCGGAGCGCCGCCCTCAGGTCCCCGGCCAGCTCGCGTCGCAAGGCGCGGTCGAGGGAGCCCAGGGGCTCGTCGAGCAACAGCAGGCGGGGTCGCGGCGCCAGTGCCCGGGCGAGCGCCACCCGCTGCGCCTGACCCCCGGACAGCTCGGTGACCTTGCGTCGCTCGTAGCCGGTGAGGCCGACCCGCTCGAGTTCCTCGGCCACACGACCCCTGTTGCGGCCCTCCAGGCCGAACGCCACGTTCTCACCCACGTCGAGGTGGGGGAACAGGGCGAAGTCCTGGAACACCATCCCGAACCCGCGTCGATGGGGCGGCGTCTCTCCCAGGTCGAGCCCGTCCCAGAGCACCCCGCCCGAATCCGGTCGATGGAGCCCGGCTACGACCCGAAGCAGGGTGGTCTTGCCCGACCCACTCGCTCCGAGCACTGCCACGATCTCAGACGTGCCCACGGCGAGATCGACGTCGGTGAGCACCCGCAATGCGCCGAAACTCGCCGAGATGTCCCGTAACTCGAGCATCAGAAGGCTCCCGGCCCGGGAAGGCGGACGCGCTCCACGGCCATGATCGCGGTTGCGGTGATCACCATGAGGATCACGCCGAGTGCCATGGCCTGGCCGAAGTTGAGGGCTCCCGGGCGACCGAGGAATCGGTAGATCGCGATCGGGATCGTGGGCCCGCCGGGCCGGGCGAGGAAGATGGTGGCGCCGAACTCTCCCAGCGACACCGCAAACGCGAATGCGGCGCCCACGCTCGCCACCCGCGACACGATCGGGAGGTCGACGGTGCGGAAGGTTCGGCCGGGGGAGGCGCCGAGCATCGCCGCTGCCTCACGGAGCCGCTCCCGGGTCGCTCGGAGCACCGGTACCGAGGCTCGCACGACGAAAGGCGTCGCCACGAGGGCGTGGGCGATCGGGATGATCAGGACCGACGCCCGCAGATCGACCGGGGCATCGAGCGCGATGAGGAAGCCGAACCCGACCGTGACGGCAGAGGTCCCCAATGGGAGCATCAGCAGGGTGTCGAACCACCTGGACAACCTCCCACGCCGCGCCGCGATCAGCACTGCGGCGGGCAGCCCGACGCCGAGGGCGATCACGGTCGCACCGACGGCGTAGCCGAGCGAGTTCCCTACGGCGGAGCCGACATCGACGAGAGTGTCGGATCCCAGGGCGCGGTACGCCTGAAGACCCACGCCGCCGACGGTCGAGAGCGAGCGCCAGACCAGGACCGCCGGTGGGCCGAGGACCAACAGGGCGGTCCCTCCGAGGATCCCGGCCACCAGGCCCCGCTCTCGCCCCTGGGGCCTCCGGGCCGTCTCGCGGGCCGGCCTCAGGGTCTGCTCGACGGTGTGGCGCTCCTGGTACCGGGAGTAGGCGAGGAGGGCGGCGATCACACCGACCATCTGGAGGAGGGCGAGCACGGCTGCCGCGGGGAGGTCCAGCAGTTGGGCGGTCCGGCGATAGATCTCCACTTCGACCGTGGCGATCCGGGGGCCGCCGAGGATCAGCACCGTGCCGAACGAGGTGAGGGTGAAGAGGAAGACGATCGAGGAGGCGGCGGCGAGGGCCGGGCGCAGCAGGGGAAGCGTCACCCGGACGAAGGTCTGCCACGGCGACACGCCCAGCGAACGGGCGGCGTCCTCGAGCCGGGGGTCGATATGGCTCCAGATGCCGCCGACGATCCGCACGACGACTGCGATGTTGAAGAAGACGTGAGCGGCGAGGATCACCCAGACGGTGCCGTGGAGATCCACGCCGAGCAGTCCGGTGGGCCCGACCAGAGCGAGGAACGCGGTGCCGACGACGACCGTGGGCAGGACGAAGGGCACCGTGGCGGCGGCCCTGGCCAGGCTCCGCCCGGGGAACTCGAACCTGGCGAGGGCCCACGTGGCGGGCATGGCCACGAGCACCGTGAGCAGGGTCGAAGCCACCGCCTGCCAGAGGGTGAACCACACGACTCCCCGCAGTCCGCCATCGGTCAGCACCCGGGCGAATGCGCCGCTCTCCCCGGTCAGTCCGGTGGCGAGGATCGAGAGCACCGGCCAGACGAAGAAGGCCAGCAGAAACAGGGCCGGTACGGCGGCGAGCGCGATCGCCGCCCTTCGGGTCACCGGAGCACCGCGTCGGACCATTCGGCGAGCCAGCGCTCCCTGTTCGCCTCGATGGTCGCCGGGTCCAGGCCTGTCGGGGTGTCTTGCGGCCGATCCCCGAACCAGGCCGGCAACTCGGCGTCGGGTCGGACCGGATAGACGAACATCTGGCCGGGCACGTCCTCCTGGAACTCGAGGCTCAACATGAAGTCGATGAAGGTGCGGGCGTTCTGGGGATGGTCGGAGTTGACCAGGACGCCTGCGAACTCGATCTGCCGGTAGCACCCGTCCTGCATCGCCGCGGTGGACAGCTCGGGGATCGGCGGCTCGGCTCCGAAGACCTCGGCGGCGGGTGACGTGGCGTACGACACGACGATCGGCCGGTCGCCGTCGCCGGCCCCGGAGAACATCCCGTAGTACGCCGTGCCCCAGTCGGCTGCGATCGACACGTCGTTCTGGCGCAGATCAGCCCAGTAGTCGAGCCAGGTGTAGTCGCCCGACTCCCCGAATCGGACGATGGTCGCCAGCATGAAGGCGAGCCCCGGCGACGAGACCGTCGGGTCCTCGACCACCAGCATTCCCCGGTAGCGGGGATCGGCCAGATCCTCGAGGGTCGACGGCGGAGGAAGGTCGTCGCCAAAGGCGCTCTTGTCGTAGTTGATGCACACGTCGCCGTAGTCGATCGGCGTGACGAAGGGGCTCAGCTCGAACTGGTCGGGGATCTCGGGGATGAGGAACGACTCGTACCGCTCGAAGATCTCGGCGTCGAGTGCGCGGGACAGCAGGGTGTTGTCGACGCCGAACAGGACGTCGCCGACCGGGTTCCCCTTGGTGAGAATCGCCTGGTTCACGACTGCCCCGGCGTCTCCTCCCTGGACGATCCGCACGTCGATCCCGGTCTCCTCCTCGAACGCGGCGATCACCTCGTCGGATACCGCGAAGAAGTCGTGGGCGACGATGCGGACAACGGGCTCCTCGGACACGCAGGAGGCGGTGAGCACGGCGAGGGCCGCGACGAAGATGAGCAGGCGCTTCATGAGGTTCCTCTCGTGTGGATGACCAGGGCGCGTCCCGCCGAGACGGAGATCCCTGCGGTGCGCTCGATGAGGCGGTTGCTCACGCTGCGGCTGGAGTGCGGATCGAGGGTCTCGTCGGCGAGCGGCCACCTCAGCCCGCTCGCGGAGACCGTGGCCTTCCCACCCACCGGCACGATCGACACGATGTCGCCCGGGTCCCCCTCCACGACGACCTCGTCGTGGAGGGGGATCACCCGTGTGGCGCCGATGCGCCACTCCAGCCCGAGGGCGGCGAACCGGGGAGCCGCCAGCAGGCCGGCGTTGGCAAGCAGGTGGTCGATGCGGCCCGGAGCGGTGCCGCCGATGACGAGAACCCTCGAGAAGCCTCGTGACGCGGCGATGTCGAGCGCGAGCTCCATGTCGGTCGCGTCCTTGTCCTCTGGGTAGGGGACGATCGACGCTCCGGCCTGGCGGGCGTGGTCGACCGCCGCGGGATCCGCAGAGTCGAGGTCGCCGACGACGACGTCGACGGCCACCCCGAGCCTCTGGGAGAGCGCCAGCCCGCCGTCGGCGGCGATGACGAAACCGGGGTGGGGGATGGGGTCGACGGGGAGGAGGGCGTCCCCCCCGGCGAGTACGAGGCAAATGTCGGTCACGTCTCCCTCCGCTGGCATTACCCAGATCAGGTTCTGTCGGGTCGGCGGCGGATCGGCCGCCCTCTCAGCTCGGTTCACCCGAGCTCCCCGGAGTGGGGCCAAGTGTAGGCGGCCTCGCTGCGCGCGGCCCGCGATACGCGATTCGCAACACGCGATACGACCGAAGTCGTGCGAGGTTGGCCGACGCGCTCGGTCGAATCGCGAATCGCGAATAGCGAATCGCGAATTCCCCCTTGACAATGTGACATCACTATGACATCATGACGCTGTCACGAAGACACCGAAGTGACAGGAGGCGGAGTAGAATGTTGATCACGACCCACACGATGCAGGCGCTGGGACAGCGACTGCGCACGACAAAGGTCTCGAGCCGCAAGCCGGTCGAGCAGGGCGACGGGGACCGCTCCGCAGCGGCCCCGTCGGTCGTGCTCGCCGGCCGGCCGGTGCCGGCGGCCCGATGACGCAGGAGGCCCTTATGGACACGTCGATGGCGATGGCAAGACTGCAGGGCGCGATCGAACAACAGGTGCTCGTCGCCGGCGGCGACCCCGAGGTCGAGGCCGCGGCTCGCGTGCTGCTCACCGCTCTCGAGCCGGCCATGCGTCAACTGGCGTTCGATCTGGCCGAGCAGGCGGCTGCCGAGGTGTCGGGCCAGCTCGCTGGATACGACGTCCATGTGGCCCTCGACGCCGGCGAGCCCACCATCCGGGTGCGAAGGGTGGAGGCCGAGGAGGCAGCGGCCGCGGGGGAGTCGCTCGATGCCCGGATCACCCTCCGGCTGCCTCCCACGCTGAAGGAACTGGTCGAGTCGGCAGCCGAGGAGCGAGGCGAGTCTGTGAACTCCTGGCTGCTCAAGACCCTCAGCGTCACCGCAGACGCCCGCCGCCGCGGACGGTCCCGAAAGGTCGAAGGGACGATCGAAACATGAAAGAGTTCACCTTTCCCGTAGAGGGCACCCCCCAGATCTCGTTGCGGCTGCCCACCGGTGATGCCCGCATCGTCGATGGCGACAGCGGCACGGTGGTGGTCCAACTCCAGGGCAGATCCTCGACCCTGGATCGGTTCGTGGTCGAGGCGCGGGGCAACGAGATCGTGATCGAGCCGGAACGAGGCGGAGGCGGCCGGTGGACCTCCGTGGACGTCACCATCCGGTGCGGGGTCCCGCTGGATGCGCGCGCCCGGCTCGCCGCCGCCGACTTCAGGGCAGACCGGTCGCTGGCCTCCGCACACATCGAGACGGCATCGGGCGACGTCGAACTGCACGATGTCTCGGGCGACGTCACCGTCAGGTCGGCTTCTGGCGACGTTCGCGTCGGTGCCGTCGGCGGTGGTCTCGAGCTGGCTTCGGCTTCTGGCGACCTTCGTGCCGAATCAGTCGGGGGCGTGAGCACTGTCAAGACGATGTCCGGCGACGTCCTCATCGCGGAAGCCGGAGGTGAGGTCAACGCCAAGTCCGTCTCCGGCGAGATCTCGGTTCCCCGCTTCCACGGATCATGGTTCGACGCCAAGACCATGTCGGGCGACGTGACCATCGGTGTCGCGCCCGGTCGAAAGTTCGAGGTCTCGTTCCAGACCTTGAGCGGTGATGTCCGCACCGACTTCCCGGTCGGTCAGGGCGACGGGGCATCGGCCCGGCTCAGCGTCAAGACGGTCTCCGGCGACATCAACGTCCAGGGAGCCCCTGAGCGACGGTGATCCCGAAGCCATGAGCCGCGGGTGGATGGCCCGGTTGTCTGCCCCTCACCTGCGGCTCATGGCCATCTCCACGGCGGCTTCGAAGGCGGGGAGCGCCTCTTCGGCGAACACCGAGTGACCACGGCCGCCGGCATGGAACTGGTCTCCTGCGAAGAGCGACGGGTCCTCCCGAAACGCATCGAGGATCCGGCCCCGGGTGTGCACTTTGATCGTCCTCGGGTGGGCCACCGCGATGCGCCGGCAGATCCGGTCGAATTGCTCCGACCGTCGCGTTGCCATCCTGCTGAGGGTCGGGGGGAGGCGTGGGATCGACCCGAGGTCGCCCATTCCGTAGAGCACCACGACCGCGCCGGCCGCTTCGAGTCGCTGGACGATCTCCTCCAGTTCGCTCTCGAACCGACGGCGGCCCGTCCCCCTGAGGGCATCGTTCCCGCCCACCGAGACGGACACGACGTGGGGTGAGAGCCGCACCGCCTCGGCGATCTGGCCCTCGATGACGTCCCTGGCCTTCGAGCCGCCCACCGCCAGGCTCACCAAATCGACCCGGTAACGATCGGAGAACGCACGCGCCACGGTGCGAATCCAGACGTCGTCGAGGTCCTCGACGCCCGGGGCTGTTATGGAGGAGTCGCCCAACGCGACGATTCGCAGACTCGGGTTGGCGGGATCGCCGAACGATCCTGTCGGATCCTGGTTGGGAAACGAGGGCAGCTCGGGTCGGCGTGCGGCTCGCACTATCTCGCCTGCCACGACGGCGGCAGCCGCCAGTGGGAGCGCCGCCACGAACTTCTGCTTCAGACCCATGACCCCGTACAGGATACGGGGGCGACCGTGGTCGCCGGTTTCGGGACACTAGCTTCGGGTCTGCGAACACGAGCCAGGAAGCGGGGGACGCCATGCGTCTCGGACTCAACGTCGGCTACGCGGGTGCCCGTGTGGAGCCGCGTCTCGATCTGGTGAGGGAGGCAGATAGGCTCGGATATCACTCGGTGTGGGTGGCCGAGGTGTATGGGAGCGACGCCATCACGATGCTCGCCTGGTACGGCGCATCCACGACGCAGATCCGGCTCGGCAGCGGCATCCTCCAGATGGCGGGGCGCACCCCGGCGATGACCGCGATGACCGCCGTGACGCTCTCCGAGCTCTCCGGAGGGAGATTCCTCCTCGGTCTCGGCGCCTCGGGTCCGCAAGTCGTGGAGGGATGGCATGGCGTGGCGTACGGGAAGCCGCTGGGCGTCACCCGTGAGTACATCTCGATCCTCCGCTCCGTCTTCGCCCGGGAGCGCCTCGAGCATCACGGCGACCACTACCGCATCCCCTACGACGGTCCCGACGCCACCGGGTTGGGCAAGTCGCTCCGACTCACCGTGCACCCCGGCCACGACATACCCATCTACCTGGCCGCCATCGGGCCGAAGAACGTCGCTCTGGCTGCCGAGATCACTGACGGGTGGCTCCCGTTCTGGTATTCGCCGTACCGGGCCAAGGAGGTCTTCGCCGCTTCGCTCGCCGAGGGCTTTGCGGCCTCGGACGACCCGTCGAAGGCAGAGCGTTTCGATGTCGTGCCGACGGTGCCTGCCATCGTGAGCGACGAGCCGGGTCAGGCGGTGTGGGGCGTCAAGCCCTTGCTCGCGCTCTATGTGGGGGGCATGGGGGCCCGCGGGAAGAACTTCTACTTCGATCTCGTCTGTCGTTACGGATATGAGGAGGCGGCCACGAAGATCCAGGACCTGTATCTGGCGGGCGAAAAGGAGGCGGCGGTTGCTGCGGTCCCGGACGACCTGGTCCACGAGGTCGCCCTCATCGGGCCGCCGGCCGCACTCCGGGACAAACTCGAGGCATGGGAGGAGTCGGGAGCCACGACGATCGCGGTTGCCGCCCAGGATCTGGCGACGATACGGGTCCTCGCCGAGTTGGCGCTCTAGTGCATCCGGTCGGCGACCTGCCAGCACACGGCTCCGAGAGCGAAGGCCGCGAGGGCCGGGATCAGCATCACCCACGAGCCGTAGATGGTCGCGGCGAACACCACCAGCGAACCGGTGAGCGCGAGAAGCGCGGAGGCCACCGACAGCGGGCGTCCCAACCACGGGGGCGCGGCACGGGCCATTCGATCGAGAGGCATCACCGCAGCGTACCGATCGTCACGAAGCGGGCCGGGGAGGGCCGATGACGATTCGCGAAGCCGTCGAGTCGGGTGATCTGGATCGCCTGGTCCGTCTCGTCGACGGACTGTGCGCGTCCCGCGACTGGGACGGTGTGGTCGAGCTGCGCGACCGGTGCCGCCACGCCCTCGAGCGGGGGCTCCAGCTGTGGCCCGCAGCCGAGTTCGCCGAGTACCGCATGGCCCTCGAGGCGCCGCCGGAGTACGCGGGTCCCGTGGTGGTCGAGGGGGCCGGGAGGTTCGCCCTCGGACCGCTCTGGGAAGTGGCCGCCAGCACGCATGGCTGGAGCGAGCTCGCCGAGCACCTGTCTCCGGGGCCGGCCCGGGCGCTCCTGGCCCACGAGCGGGTGATGCGTGGTGAGGATCTGAGCGAGGACCCGTCGATCGACCGCAACGTGCTCGACCTCCCGCTTCGTCTGATGGATTGGGAACCGCGATACGGGCTGGCCGAGTACCGCTCGAACGAGGCCGACTTCCCCACGCCGGATCGCCCCCGGCTCCGGACCCTGGATGCGACAAACGCGGGAGAGCGCATCGATGACCCTGAGTCGTTGGAGGCGCTGCTGGCCCTGGCCTCCGTGTGGGCCGAGCAGTCGAACGGCGAGGTGGCGGCTGTCGCTGTCGAAGGACCCGCGGAGTCCGCCATCGCCGCCGTCGACGACGGACCTGTGATCGGAGCGGAGATCTCCGCATCCCAGGCGATCGCGGCCATGGCCTGGACCGGTGCCAGCGGTGGGGCGTACGGACGGCGCCGTGGGTCCCCGATGGGCCGGTTCGGAGCCTGGTGGGCGGCTGCATCGTTGGCGGGCGTCGAATGGCCACCCGATCCCGACGGGCTTGCCGCGGAGGCCGCTGCTCTGAGGTGGCTCGTCTGGGAACCCGCGGAATCCGCTCCCGGATGGTCGGGCTGCATCGCCGCGGAGTCGGCCGGGGAGGGAATCGCCTGGGCGTTGCTCGCGATCGACAGCCATCGCGAGGAGGACGCCGTCGAGCGGAGGTGAGAGACAGGCGGTCGCTACTGCTCGTGGTGAGCCGGCTCGTCGTCCTCGACGTGGTCGGGCAGGTCGGTTTCCAGGTTGCGGATCTGGGGCAGGGCGTATCCGATGGCGGCGATCAACGCCGTGAGGATCCCGCTGAGGATGAACATGAGGGCGACGCCGCGTCCCGGTCCGGTGCCGATGATCGTCCCGATCGAGTCCGCCAGCCTGCCTCCCTCGGCCATCAGCGGCTCGAACACGCCGTCGGCGAGCGGCCCGGCGAGGATGATCGCCAGTGGTGAGATCGCCGAAGCGATCATTCGCCTGATGGCGAACACCCGGCCCTGAACCGACGGCGGCACCTTGGTCTGCCAGAGCACCTGGCTGGCCGTGTTGGCGACCGGGACGACCGCCATCATCAGAAAACCGCCGATGGCGATGACGGCGATCGAATCGGCGAATCCCGCGAATGCGATGGCCACGCCGGCGATGGCGATCGACACCATCGTGCCCCGTACCCGGCGCGTGGGCCCGCCCCAGGCGCTCACCGCAACGCTCCCGATCACCGCCCCGATGCCGACGGTCGAGAACACCGCTCCCACCGCAGCCTCCGATGCGAAGGCCAGCACCATCGGAATGATGAGCACGTTCACGAAGGACAGCGAGAAGTTCACCGCGGCGTAGACCCAGAGGAGTCCGAAGAGACCCGGGCGGTCCTTGATGTAGTGCCAGCCGGCGGCGGCATCACCGCGGAGTGTCCCGGTCGCCATCTCGCCGTGCCCCTTCGGCCGCGGGAACCGGACCATCATCAGCGTGCCGACCGCGACCAGGAACGTGGCCACGTCGGTGACGAGCACGCCGCCGAGTCCCCAGGTGACGAGGATCGCCCCGGCGAGGGCCGGCGCGATGACCAGCGAGAGGCCGTCGTTCAGCTGTACGAGCCCATTGGCACGTCCCAGCTGCTTCTTCGGGACCAGCAGGGGGATCGATGCCAGCCAGGCAGGGTTCTGGAAGGCGTTTCCGATTGCCCCGACGCCGACCAGTGCGTAGACGTGCCAGACCGCGAGGGAGTCGGCGATGAAGAGCCCGGCGATGACCAGGGTCGCCGCTCCGGCGGCAGTGTCTGCGGCAAGCATGACGCGCCGTCGGTCCCAACGGTCGACGAGGGCTCCGGCGAAGGGCGCGACCAGCGTCGAGGGGAGGGCGAAGAACAGGCTGGCGATGGCGAGGGCGGTCACCGATCCGGTCTCGGTGTACACCCAGATCTGCAGTCCGAACGCAGTGAGGGAAGTGCCCACGACGGAGACCAGCTGGCCTCCCCACACCGTGAAGAAGGTGCGCATCCCGCGCACCGCGGGCCCGGTGACGGCGGCGGCGAGGGGGGCGTCGGTACTCATAGACGGCATACTGACATCAAAGTGATGTCATTGTCAAACACTCTCGAGCGCCACCCGGTAGCGCACCTCGGGGACATCTGCGCCGTAGATGTCCTCGACCTTTCTGCCGCCGTCCGTCGACCAGCCGGCGAGCTCGTAGAACCTTCGTGCCAGGCGGTTCGTGTCGAGGACCCAGAGGGTCGCGACGGTGAATCCATGGGTAGCCAGCCAGTCCATGGCGGCCCCCATGAGCTCTCGACCGTGGCCGTGACCCCAGTGGTCAGGGGCGACGTAGATGGCCCGTATCTCACCGGTCTCGGTCGAGGCGTCGTCGTCGCGGCAGGGCCCCAGTGACGCCATTCCAACGATCGCGCCGTCGTGCTCGGCGACGAACAGGGCTTCGTCGATCGCCCTGCGGTCGAAGAACGCCGTCCACTGTGCGGTCCTCCGTTCCACCGTGAGGCGGTCGATCACGTCGTCGGGGATCAGCCCGGGATAGACGCCGTGCCACGACTCCACGTGCACCCGGGCGATCCCCGGCACGTCGTCGCGGGTGGCGATGCGAACCATCCCGGCAGCCTACGGGGAGAGGCAGGAGGGCAGAGGCCGTCTGATCGAACACATGTTCGATCAGACGCGTAGACTCGCCTCCCCATGCCGCGGTACGCCGAACTCCACTGCCATAGCAACTTCTCGTTCCTCGATGGGGCCTCCCACCCATGGGACCTGGCGCGGCGAGCCGCCGATCTGGGGTACGAGGCGCTGGCGATCACCGACCACGACGGCTTCTACGGCGCCCCCCGGTTCCGCATCGCCGCCGCCGAGGTCGGCCTGCCCACGGTGTACGGGGTTGAGGTGGGGATGCCCCGCGCTGCGGGGCAGGCGTCGCCCGTCGCCCGTCGCCCGTCGCCCGAGAGAGACGGCACGGGTGACGGGAAACGGATAACTGGTGACGGCGTTCGCCCTCGACGAGGGCGAACGCATCCAACGCACGGCTCCAAACCCTCGAACCTTCCGCCGACGGATCACCTCGTCCTCCTGGCCCCTGATCCCCGGGGGTACGCCGCCATCTCCCGGCTGGTCACCCGCGCCCAGTTCCGTGGCGAGAAGGACCGGCCGGTGTATTCCTATGACGATCTGGCCGAGGCTTCGGCCGTGGGGAAGCTGATCGCGTTCACCGGATGTCATCAGGGTGTGGTTCCCCACGCCGCTGCGGGCGGCGACCTGGAGGGTGCCACGGCGGCGGCGTCGCGGTTGCGGGAGATGTTCCCCGGCCGCCTCTTCGTCGAGGTGACCGATCACCGCATGCCCGGCGACGACGCCCGGAACGATCTGCTCGCCGAGGTGGCGGCGCGTCTCCGCCTCCCGCTCGTCGCCACCAACAACGTCCACCACCACGATCGGTCGGAGGCGGATCTCGCCGAGGTGCTCGCCGCCATCAGGGGCAGGAGGGATCTCGACGCCGGGTACGGGTACTGGCCGGCGACCGACGAACGCCATCTGAAGTCGCCGGCGGAGATGGGGATCCGGATGACCCGGTATCCCGGGGCCGTCGAGCGGGCGGCGGACCTGGCGCAGGATCTCGCCTTCGACCTGCGCCTCGTCGCCCCTCGCCTCCCCGACTTCCCGATGCCGGGTGGCTTTCGCGACGAGATGGAGTACCTGCGCCACCTGACCATGGAGGGCGCTCGCCGGGTGTACCCGGGGGATGGGCCCGGGGGGTTGGACGCGGTGGCGGTCGATCGCCTGGAGCACGAACTCGGTGTGATCCAGTCGCTCGGGTTCCCCGGGTACTTCCTCATCGTCTGGGACATCGTCCGCTTCGCCGAATCGCGCGACATCCTCTGCCAGATCCGGGGCTCGGGCGCCGATTCGGCGGTGTGCCGCTGCCTCGACCTCACCCGGGTCGACCCGATCCGCCTCGGCCTCCCCTTCGAGCGGTTCCTGTCCGCGGAGAGGGGCCGCCCGCCGGACATCGACGTCGACTTCGAGGCGGAGCGCCGCGAAGAGGTCATCCAGTACTGCTACCAGCGGTACGGGCGGGAGCGGGCGGCGATGGTGGCCAACGTGATCACCTATCGGGCCCGCTCGGTGCTCCAGGACGTGGGCAAGGCGTTCGGGCTCACCCAGGCCCAGGTGAACGGCCTCACCAAGTACCTCGACACGCGGGACCCCGGCAGGATCGAGGAGCATCTCGAACTCCCGGCGGGTACGACCACCGACTTCATCCTCGACGTGTGCCGGCGCCTCGACGGGTTCCCCCGCCACCTGGGGATCCACTCGGGGGGCATGGTCATCGCCGACCGCCCGTTGTGGGAGACCGTCCCCCTCGAATGGGGTCGGATGGAGGACCGCTCGGTGCTCCAGTGGGACAAGGACGACTGCGCCTCGATGGGGATCGTCAAGTTCGATCTGCTCGCCCTGGGGATGCTCAACGCACTCCACCTCACCGTGGACACCATCGAGGAGGTCCACGGCGTCGCGGTCGATCTCGCCACGATCCCGCAGGAGCCGCGTATCTACGAGATGCTCACCAAGGCCGACACCGTCGGGGTGTTCCAGGTGGAGTCGCGCGCCCAGATGGCGACCCTGCCCCGGATGAAGCCGAAGACCTTCTACGACCTCGCCGTAGAGGTCGCGCTGATCCGGCCCGGTCCGATTCAGGGCCACTCGGTCCATCCGTACCTCCGCCGCCGCAACGGGGAGGAGCCGGTCCGGTACCCGCATCCCCTGGTCGAGCCGATCCTTGCCAAGACCCTGGGGGTGCCGGTGTTCCAGGAGCAGTTGATGGAGGTGGCCCGGGTGTGCGCCGGGTTCACCCCCGGTCAGTCCGACCGGCTCCGTCAGGCGATGACTCACAAGCGGTCCGAGGAGGAGATGGAGAAGCTCCGTCAGGAGACCATGGCCGGGATGGAGCGCAACGGGATCACGGGTGCCGCCGCAGAGGAGATCTGGGAGAAGCTCCAGGGCTTCGCCTCGTTCGGGTTCCCCGAGAGCCACTCGGTGTCGTTCGCGTACATCGTCTACATGTCGGCGTGGCTCAAATATCACTGGCCCACCGAGTTCCTCGCCGGGCTGCTCAATGCCCAGCCGATGGGGTTCTACAGCCCCAACTCGTTGGTGCAGGACTCGGTCCGCCACGGGGTGATCGTCCTCGGGCCCGATGTCAACGAGTCCGACTTCGACTGCACGGTGGTGCCCCACCACGCCGAGCCCGACGACACGGTCGCCTACTACGGGATGTCGTGGCGACGGGGAAGGGGGGCGGTCGACGACCCGATGCGGATGGCCACCGCGGTGCGGATGGGGCTCCGGTACGTGCGCGGCCTGGGTGAGGCCGAGATCTCACGGGTCGAGGCGGCCCGGCTCGGGGGTGGCCCCTTCGGGTCGGTCGTGGACCTCGGCCAGCGGACCGGCCTCCCCGTCGACGCCCTCGAGGGGCTGGCGGCGTCGGGGGCGCTCGAATCGCTGGGGGTGTCGCGTCGCGAGGGGCTGTGGGCTGCGGGTGCGCTGTCGGGGATGGGTCCGGGCCGGCTCCCGCTGGCGGTCGGGGCCGACGCGCCGTTGCTGTCCGAGATGCCGGAGATGGAGGCAGCACGGGCCGACCTGTGGGCGACCGGGGTGTCGGTGCGGCACCCCGTCGAGTTCGTCCGTGACCGTCTTTCGGCCCGGGGCTGCATCCCGATCGCCGACGCCCTGGAAGGAGGTCGGGCAGGCCGGCGCGTCGTGGTCGGCGGCGTGGTGACCCACCGGCAGCGCCCCATGACGGCCAAGGGGGTCATCTTCATCAACCTGGAGGACGAGACCGGCCTGCTCAACGTGATCGTCCTGCCAGAGGTGTGGGCCGCCCAGCGCGATGTGGCCCGCCGTAACCCGGGCCTGGTGATCGGGGGGACCCTGGAGCATCGCGACGGGGTCACCAACCTGATCGCCCGCACCTTCGAGGCGTGGCCGGTGGAGGGCGTGGAGAGCCGGGACTGGGCGCGGGGACGCGGCTAGTCGATCAGAGGTGACAGATCGCGCCGGGCGTGTCCGTCCCACGGCGCCAGCCGGCAGTGGCAGGGGCTGCCCGGAGTGACCATCGGTGCCAGGCGGATCCCCGGGGTGTCGAGCCGCCGCACCCGGTCCACCGTTCGTTCCAGCGATGCCTGCATCAGTGCTGCGGACCTCGGGTCCTCGACCTGCCGCCGGGCGGGGAAGATCACGTAGTCGGATCTTCGCACCCACGTGGGAAGGATGTCGATGCGCTCCGCCTCGAATCGGCCAGGCGAGGTCTCGGTGACCCGGACCATGACGAAGAGGCCGTCCTCTGTGGCGTAGTACTTCGGTCCCGATGCGCTGTTCTGATTGGAGAGCTGGTTGCCCATCCCATACACGACGTACTTCTCGTTCACCATCCCGATCGGCTGGACCACATGGGCGTGGCTCCCCAGGATCAGGTCCACATCGGGCGAGGCCATCAGCGCCTCGGCCAGGGCCGCCTGGGTGCCGGTCGGGCCCACGACGTACTCCAGTCCCCATTGGAGCGACACGATCACGAAGTCGGCGCCGGCCGCACGAGCCCAGGCGGCGTCGCCGAGGATCATCTCCGGATCGATCACGTTGACCGCGTACGGGCGGTCGCTCGGGAGTGGGATTCCGTTTGTCCCGTAGGTGTACGAGAGGTGGGCGACGGTCGCTCCGTTGACCTCGTACAGCCCGGGGAGGCGTTCCTCGGGGGTGCGTGCGGTCCCGTCGTGGCGCACCCCGGCGGCGTCGAGGAGGTCCAGGGTGTCGACGACCCCCTGCCAGCCCCGGTCGAGGGCATGGTTGCTGGCGATCGAGCAGGTGTCGTACCCGGCACCGGCGACCGCATCGGCGACCTCGTGCGGGGCGACGAACCGTGGATAGAACTGAAGCCCGGTGTTGGAGGGGCTGAGCGTCACCTCCAGGTGGCAGATGGCCAGGTCCGCGGCCGAAATCCACGGCTCGATCGCCGAGAACATCGGCGCGAAGTCATAGGCCCCGCCGCCGATGTGCGCCACCTGAGCGACGCGCCCATGGATGAGGACATCCCCCGCGGCGGCGATCGTGAAGGACCGGGGCGTGGGTGCAGACGAGGCCGACCGGATGCCGACCAGGAGCGGCGCAAGGACGGCCAGCGCCACGACCATGGCGAAGCGATGCTTCATGTGGACCCGGGGAACGGTAGTGAGCGAAGGAGCCGGCGTCCCCTCGCGCGAAGCGAGTAGAGACGGGCGACGGGCGACGGGCGACGGGCGACCTACTCGGACTCCCCGCGCTGCTCCCTCAGATACCGCTCGATCTCGGCGGCGATCTCCTCGCCGCTGGCCACCTCGCTGGAGGCGTCATACACCGTCTCCAGCTGCTCGACGATCTCCTGGATGGCCGGCTGCTCCTCGAGCGCGTCTGCCAACTGGCGGCGTTGACCGGCGGCGTCGTCGACCAGCGAGCCGAGCGGGATCTCGACCCCCAAGTGGCGGGCCACCCGCTCGACGAGCGACACGACCGCCGGGTAATAGGTACCGCCGACGTAGTGCGGTACCCGTGCCCAGAAGCCGACGGTGGGTATCCCGCGCTCCGAGACGGCCCGCTCGACGATGGAGGTGGCCGACGCCGGCACCCGGAGCAGCCCGTCGGGGAAGTTGGCGTCGGCCCCGATGAGGTCGCCCCGCGAGGCGGTGGTGAGGACGATCGTCGGGCGGGTGTGTGGAGCAGCCCAGGGGATGCCGCCCAGAGAGATGTGGTGGAGCACGCCGAGGTCTGTGGCCAGGTCGCCCATGGCCCCGGCGAGGGCCCGCCATCCCCAGTTGGGCTCGGGCCCGGAGAGCACGAGGACGTCCCTGTCGCCGATACGACGCAACCGGATCGTCGTGGTCGGCCAGTCGACCTCGTCGATCATCCCGTCGACGAAGTCGAGTGTCGGCCGATTGACCCGGTAGTCGTACAGTTGATCACTGTCGAAGGTGGCGATCACGCGGCCGTCGTCGGCGATGTGATCGGCGGTCGCCGTCCCTGCCGATCCCGCCGACACCCATCCCTCGAACGCCACGAGGAGCGCCGGCGACTGGAGCGAACGATCGAGCCTGAGTTCGTACATACGATCCTCAGCCTATGCGTGAAGGAAGGTTGCCCGTTACCCGTTGCCCGTTACCCGGGCTTCCCGCCGGGGAGGGTGCGCCAACTGGGGGAAAGGGAAATCAGGACGCTCGGTCCGCTCTCCTCCTTCGGAGCGACGGGCAACGGGGAACGGGCAACGGGTAACGGCGGCCGCAAGGCCGCTCAGAAGTCCGTGCACCCGTCCGCGCCCGCGGACATGTACCACACCCTCGAGGCATCGGGATCGGGGTCGGCGGCGGTCCCGGAGATCGCGATCCCTACGACCATGTCGTCGTCGTTGAAGCGCGCCAGCCCCCGGACCGAGTCGTAGAAGTCGGGGTCCGAGTAGGCGTCGGCGAATTCGGCGAGGGTGCTGCCCAGGCTGATCCCGTCCGCCGTGGCCAGCCCGCCGGCGATGGGGTCGAGTGTCGCCAGGTCGGCCGAGCGGTAGGCGTACTGGGAGAAGTACGGAGCGCCACCCGTGGTGGTGAAGTCGACGACCAGATAGGCCGGGTGGTCGGTGCCTGGGGGATCGTCGGCCTGGATCAGCCATGTGACGTGCCGGTTTGAGCCGGTGCACCCTTCCTCGTCCTCGAGCCAGCCCGTGTCCTCCCAGGCCTGGCCAAGCACGAGTGAGATGACCGCAACGGTGTTGACCTCGTCGTCGCCGAAGCTGGTCACTCCCAGGCCGCCGGCTTCGAGAGTCATCGGGCCGAAGTCCGATGCCACGACGTTGGGGGAGCGGACCGCCGCGGTCATCAGGAAGGAGGTCTCGGTGGTCGCGCTGACCCGGATCGTGTAGGTCACCGCTCCGGCGAGTTCGGCCTCGGTGAAGCCTTCTTCCACCGTCGCATCGACCTCCTCGCCGTCGGGTCCGAGGATCGTGACGGTCACGTCACCTTCGGTCACGTTGAGCGACAGGATCTGGCCCCGGGCACCATCGAAGACGAACGTCTCGGGATCGCCCGGGCCCGCGCTTCCGGCCACGTCGGTGATCACCTCGCCGTCGGGGAACGTGATGGAGCGATCGTCGGCGCAGTCCCGGGCGAGCGACTGGAAGGTCGCCTCGTCGGGATCACCGGTCGGGATTCGCCGCAACTCGGCCTGGTACCAGGCGACGGCGTCGGCCGTCAGCGGCCCGAAGGAGCCGTCGATGGTCACGAGGGCACCCGGGGAGGGCTCTTCGTGCCCGGTGCAGATCAGGTAGAACTGAAGGGCGGCGACATAGGCCCCGCGATCCCCCTGGGAGACGAATGGAGTGTCGTTGGGCTCGAGCGTCACCCTGCCCCCGATCGTGGTCGTCGTCACCGGCAGCGTCGTACTGGTGGACGTTGTCGTAGGCGCGCTCGTGCCACCGCAAGCCGACAGCGCGACTGCGGCTGTGGCGATGGCGGTCACGATGCGGCGATGCGACATCACGATCCGTCACTCTACGCCGCTCTGGCGAAATGCCTGCAGGCGTTCGCACGGCCGGTCGGGTCCTCCACCGGGCCGCGTATCCTGCTGGGGACCCGAGGAGGATCCAATGAAGGAAGCGGCGATCGTGGCGACGGCCCGGACCCCCATCGGCAGGGCGTATCGCGGCGCATTCAACGATCTCGAAGGGCCATCGCTGGCCGCCCACGCCATCCGCGCCGCTCTGGAGCGCGCGGGCGTCGAGCCGGGCGAACCCGACGACGTGATCATGGGCAATGCCCTCACTCAGGGGACCACCGGGTTCAACATCGCCCGTCAGTCGGCTCTGGCCGCCGGCATGCCGGAGACCGTGTCGGGGATGACCGTCGATCGGCAGTGCTCCTCCGGGATGATGGCGATCGCCACCGCGGCCAAGCAGATCGTCGAGGACGGCATGCCGATCGTTGTCGCCGGGGGCCTGGAGTCGATCAGCCTGGTGCAGAACCAGCACATGAATCAGTACCGGGCGATGGACCCGGCA
The DNA here is from genome assembly GCA_035464675.1 of Acidimicrobiia bacterium. Taxonomy (GTDB): domain Bacteria; phylum Actinomycetota; class Acidimicrobiia; order Spongiisociales; family UBA11373; genus JAUYIV01. The sequence goes on along the minus strand of DATHSA010000068.1, from coordinate 22,140 downwards.
CTCCTCGAGCGGCAGCCGCACATGTACATGCCCATGCTCCAGACGGCCGAGGTCGTCGCCGAGCGGTACGCGGTGACGAGAGAGGTCCAGGACGAGTACGCCCTCCAGAGCCAGCAGCGCACCGCCGCCGCCCAGGAGGCGGGACGGTTCGACGACGAGATCGTCGCCGTCAAGGCGACGAAGGTCGTGCGCGACAAGGAGACCGGCGAGGAAACGCGCGAGGACGTCGTCCTCGAACGAGACGAGGGGAACCGGCCCGACACCACCGCTGAGGGCCTCGCCGCCCTCAAACCGGTGTTCGACGGCGGAACGATCACCGCCGGGAATGCCAGCCAGTTGTCAGATGGCGCCTCGGCGTGCGTGGTCATGGATGCCGAACTCGCCGCGAAGCGTGGGCTCGCCCCGCTGGGTTTCTACCGGGGAATGGCCGTCGCCGGATGCGCACCGGACGAGATGGGGATCGGACCGGTGTTCGCCGTCCCCAAGCTGCTCGAGCGGAACGGCCTCGCAGTCGACGACATCGGGTTGTGGGAACTGAACGAGGCCTTCGCCGTCCAGGTCGTCTATTGCCGCGACCGACTGGGGATCCCGGACGAATTGCTCAACGTGAACGGCGGTTCGATCTCGATAGGCCACCCCTACGGGATGTCCGGGAGCCGCATGGTCGGTCACGCCCTCATCGAGGGAAAGCGCCGCGGTGCTCGCTATGTCGTCAGCACGATGTGCATCGGCGGCGGAATGGGCGCTGCAGGCCTGTTCGAGGTGGCGTAGTCGTCGCGTAGGGCACTCTTGCTCTGGTACCGGTCTCCGCCAGATGCAGGATGTGCATCAGAGGCAGAGGAGGGGGTCGCCGATCGGCGTCCCCCTCCTCGCGTGTGAAGGAGATGTACATGAAGAAGCGTGTCACCGGCTCGCTGGTGATCGCGGCGGGGATCGCTCTGATCGCGATCACCGTCGCCCGAAACCTGTTTGCGGTGGGCCCGGCGTTCGAGAACCTGATCGACGACTTCAGGCCATGGCTCACCGACGAGACGATCGCGACGCTCCAGGCAGACCTCGATGGGCTGGGCGGCGCCGTCGAATCGATCCAGACCGGGATGATCCCGGACCTCGCCGCCCAGCTGAACGTGACGCCGGAGGAGCTGGCGGCGACGATCGGCGAGCAGTTCCCGGATGTGGCGACCGGGCTTCAGGTGGTGCCGCAGGCGTCGGGCGAGTTTGCCGGGATCATTGGCCTGCTCGACGAGCAGCAGGCCAACTTCCTGTCGGCCGATGAGATCCCGACGGCAGACCTGCCGGCGACAACGGTGCCCTGGGGGTTCCTGGCTGCTGGGGTTCTGGCGCTCGTCGTGGGTGTGGCGATGCTTCGGTTCGGCCGCTGGGGCGACATCGCCGCGGTGGCGCTCGGTGCCCTGCTGGTCGTGGCTGCGGTGGTGCTCTCGCTTCCGGGCAAGGCCTCGGATGCGGACGATCTCAATGCGGCTCTGAAGCCCGTCTACACCGAGGAGATGGTCACCGGGGCATCCGGAGCAGTCGCCGCCCTCGGGGCGATGGGCGACGAGATGTCGTCCGCGATGCTGCCCGGACTCGGGCAGATGCTGGGGATGACCCCCGAAGAGGTCCAGGGATTCATCCAGCAGTCCTATCCGGAGATCGCCGGGGCGATGCAGGCGATGCCCGACGCCATCGGTCGCTTCGATGCGATGGTGGCGACCTTCGCGGGCAACCTGGACAACTACGAGACGCTGCGCCCGGTTGCTTTCGTCCCGATCGTGTGGACGATGGTCGGCGCGGGCGCGGTGATCCTCCTCGCCGGGCTGGCGGCGTTGTTCCCGCCCGCGGTGGACCGCCGCCGCACGGCTGTGGAGTCCGAACCGCGAGTTCCGGTCGGCGTCTGAGCCTGGGAACCGATTCCGGCCGGTGCGAGTCATGCGCCCGGCCGGAATCGGCGGCAGGGACCTTCGGCGGAGTGGCCGGGCATTTCGCACCTGCCCGTGGAGCGCCTCCGATCCGATGATGCATGAGATGCACCAGATGCAGGAGACAGCAGGAGCACCGCCATGTCGTATCTGACCACGAGAGACCTCCAGGAGCTCATCCGGGTCGACAAGTCGACGATCTACCGGATGGCCGACGCCGGCCGGCTGCCGGCGATCAAGGTGGGCAGGCAGTGGAGGTTCCCCGAGGACGCTGTCATGGCGTGGCTGGGAGCGGCCGCCCCCGGCGACGGTGCCACGGTGCATGCCGCCCCCGGGCTCGCCGATCTCGTCCCGGCACCCATCGCCCAGGCCATCGCCGATCTTGCCGCCGAGGCCATGGGCGTCATGGTGGTGATAACCGACATGGACGGAAGGCCGCTCACCGAGGTCACCAACCCATGCGGGCTGTACCGGGCAGTGGCCAAGGAGCCGGGTGTGCTCTCCCGGTGTGTCGAGATGTGGGCTCACTACGGGGCCGTGCCCGACCTGGTCCCGAGGTTCGGTCCGAGCGAGTTCGGCTTCCTCTGCGCCCGCGCCTTCGTGCGCCGCGAAGCCGAGCTCCTCGGGATGATCATCGCCGGAGGGGTCGCTCCGGCCGACTGGCCACCCCAGGATTCGCAGATCGCCGCCATGGCCGCCGGGTTCGGAATCCCGATGGAGACCGTGGCGAACCACATCGAGGATGTCTACCAGTTGACCCAGGAGGAGAGGGTCCACGTGCTGACGGTCCTCCCTCGCATAGGGGTCCTGATCTCTGAACTCGCACAACAGCGGGATCTCCAGGCGGCCGCGACGCCACCTGATCCCGCGGAACGGAGAAGCGCATCATGAAGAAGCTCCTGATCCTGGGAGCCGGCCTTGCCGGGACGATGGCCGCCAATCGGCTGCGGTCCCGCCTGAGCCCCGACGAGTGGCAGATCACCATCGTCGATCAGGACGAGACGCACCTCTACCAGCCGGGCTTGCTGTTCATCCCCTTCGGGATGTACGAGGCCGAGGACGTGATCCGGGCCCGGACGAGTTTCATCCCGACCGGCGTCGAGTTCGTGGTCGCTCCGATAGAGGGGATCGACACCGACTCGCAGACCGTCGCCCTGGGCGACGGCCGGACTCTCGAGTACGACCGGCTCATCATCGCCACCGGCACCCACGCTCGGCCCGATCAGACCCCGGGCCTGGAGGGTGATGCCTGGCGGGACACGGTCCACGACTTCTACACCCTCGACGGGGCGGTGGCCCTGAGCCGACGCCTCTCTGGTTGGGAGGGCGGGCGCCTCGTGATCAATGTGATGGAGCTCCCCTTCAAGTGCCCGGTGGCGCCACTGGAGTTCGCCTTCCTTGCGGACTGGTACTTCCACGAGCGCGGAATGCGCGATCGGGTGGAGATCGTCTACGCGACCCCGCTGTCGGGGGCGTTCACCAAGCCGGTCGCGTCGGCCAAGCTCGGGCACCTTCTCGACGAGAAGAAGATCGCCCTCGAGACCGACTTCTATGCCGAACGCGTGGACGGCGACCAGAGCATGCTCGTCTCGTACGATGAGCGCGAGGTGCCGTACGACCTCCTGGTCACGGTTCCCGTGAACATGGGGGCCGACTTCGTCGCTGGGTCCGGCCTGGGAGACGAGCTCAACCACATCCCCGTCGATCACGGCACCTTTGCGGTGGCCGGGCACGAGAACATCCACGTCCTCGGGGACGCGGCCGACCTCAACACGTCGAAGGCGGGCTCGGTGGCGCACTTCGCCAACGAGATCTTCGTGGACAACTTCCTGCGCGGGCTGAGAGGCCTCCCGCCACTCGAGGAGTTCGACGGGCACGCCAACTGCTTCATCGAGTCCGGCCATGGCAAGGCCCTGCTGATCGACTTCAACCACACCACCGAACCGCTCCCAGGGAAGTTTCCTCTCCCGGGACTCGGCCCCTTCACGCTGCTCGGCGAGACCGAGATGAACCACTGGGGGAAGCTGATGTTCCGCTGGACGTACTGGAACATCCTGCTCCGGGGCAAGGACCTCCCGCTCCCGAGCCGGATGCTTCTTGCCGGAAAGGAGGTCGCATGACCACCCTCAGCTCCTCCGTCGACGAGCTTGTTGCGAAGGTCGACGCACTGACCGCCAGGGTCGAGGTCCTGGTCGATCGACAGGAGGCCGACCGTCTGCTCTCGAGCGTGGCGGCGGGCTCCGTGAGGGAACTGCTCGACGATGTCGGCGAGATCGGCGGCGACGTGTTCGAGGTGGCCATCGACCGGCTCGAGGATCTGAGACATCGCGGCTACTTCGAGTTCGCAGCCGGGCTGACGGCGATCCTCGACCGGATCGTCACCTCGTTCGACGAGGACGATCTCCAGGCCTTGGGCGACAACGTCGTCCTGATCCTCGAGACCGTCAAGGAGATGACCCAGCCCGAGGTGATGCGGATGCTGCAGCGCACAGCCCGCATCCTCCGTGACGACGAGGAACCGGAGAAGCTGTCGCTCTTCCGGCTGCTCAGGGAAATGCGCGATCCGGAGGTCAAGCTCGGCCTGCACCGGATGCTGACGGTCCTCAGGGGCCTGGCATCCGAGGACATGACGAGCGACTCGACAGTGCTAGCGAAGGAGATGGAGGAATGACGACTACGACGATCGCGGGCCGTGAGGTCCAGATCGACGACGAGGGATTCATGACGGACCCCGCAGAGTGGAGCGAGGAGCTTGCGCCGGCGCTCGCCAAGACGGTGGGCATCGACGAACTGACGCCCGACCACTGGCTGGTCATCCGCTTCCTGCGGGACGACTTCGCGGAGATGGGGGAGACCCCCACCCTCCGCAGGATCTCGACGGTCGCAGGTGTCGCCACCAAGCGGCTGTTCGAGCTCTTCCCCAAGAAGCCGGGGAAGAAGATGGCCTACGTCGCAGGGCTGCCCAAGCCCCAAGGCTGCATCTAGGAGGACTGAGATGACGACCGAAACCCAGGCCCGGCCGGCCTTCCTCGACGAGGAGTCGACCGACCGCAAGATCTGCATCATCTGCTCGAAGGGCACGCTGGACATGGCGTACCCGGGGTTGGTCCTCGCCAACGCCGCCCTCGGTGAGGGCATCGAGACCAACATCTTCTTCACCTTCTGGGGCCTCGACATGATCGCCAAGAAGAGGATGGGGCACCTCAAGGCGACACCGGTCGGGAACACCGCCATGCACATGCCGCAGGCGATCGGCCCGCTGCCCGGCATGACTTCGATGGCGACCCGGATGATGAAGAAGGAGATCGCAAAGCTCGGGTTCCCGGAGGTTCCCGAGTTCCTCCAGACGCTGGTCGACAGCGGCGCACATCTGTGGGCCTGCAAGATGTCGGCAGACATGATGAATCTGGAGATGGACGGTCTCTTCGATGGAGTCGAGGGGATCATCGGCGCCACCGAGTTCATGGAGATGAGCGAGGGCGCTCAGATCATCTTCATCTGACCTCCCGGGTCCCTCCGGCAGTACCCGCCGCCCTTCACGGGGCGGCGGGTCTGTTCCGCGATCGGACGGGTCACCGTGATTAGTCTGCTGCGCTCTGATTCAGGGGGAGACATGAAACGCGTGATGTACCTGGCCATCGCCCTCGCCCTCGTGGGCGCCGCCTGCGGCGGAAGCGACTCGGGGACGACGACCACGGCCGGTGGAGGCACCACCAGTGCCACGACGTCGCCGCCGGCGGCAACGACCACCGTGGCCGCCGTGACCACCACGGAAGGGGAGGTCGATCCACTCGACGCCAGGCTTGCGATCGCCGAGTCGTTCGCTGCCGAGTACGAAGGCGAGTGGACCAACACGACCTTTGACTCCACCGGGGCGCTCCGGATCACCAACACCCAGGTCACCGACTTCGGGACGCTGATGATGACCCTCGACGTCGACGGCAGCGCCTTCGGAGGCCCCGACCCGGACCCGCAGGTCGTCGAAGTCGACCTTCACCCGACTCCGATCCAGGTGCTGGGTTTTCTCGGTCAGGGCGCCACGCTGGAAGTCGAGGACGACGGGACCTGGGTCGTCACGGCGATGCCGCCGGGCCTCGACGGGGCGACGTTCATGGTCGAGATGACGGTCACCGCGGAAGGCTTCCAGGGCACGTATGTGATCAACGCCCCCGACGGGAGCCTGTTCGCCGAGGGGACCTTCGAGGCGTCGCGCACCGGATGAACGTCCCCTGATCGTGCGGGAGCCGCGGCCGGGCCGCGGCTCCCCTCCGCGCGAAGGGCGCGAAAATCCTCGGAGATCGCGCGGATGGTGTTTACCGTGGCCTTCGAATCACACGTCTGTGATTCGAAGGCGGAACACCATGTACGAACTCGCCGATTGGGGCCAGCCGGTCGCTCCCGAATGGGATCACCCCCGGGAGCGGCTCGACACCCGGCTCCCCGCCAACCTCGTTCGGGTGCTGCGGAGGCGGGCGCGCGCCGAAGGGGTCACGACGAGCGTCCTCGTCCACCGGCTCCTCTCCGAGGCGATGGGGTTGAGCGGCCCCGGTCGCCACGTCGAGTACGCGAGCTCGGCGTTCGACGCCTAGCACCGGGTGGTGGCGCGGTCGCGCGACACCTGCCGGGGTCCGGACGCGCTCATTCACCGGCGGCCACGGGTGCCGGTATGGCGGTTCCTGGCAAGAACCCGACCCAACCGGGGCACCGATGAGCGCGCGGCCCCCACCGGCCCCCTGACCCGCTTCGACGGCTCGTAGAGACTCGTCGCCGACCATTCGTGGATGCGAGAGGGGTTTGCGGAGGACGTACGGAGGATGATCGCCGAGGCGGCGGCAGGTGCCGGTGACGGTGCCGATGCGCTGCGACGGTCGGGCATCCCCGTCGTGCTCGAGGGCTACACGGTCGAAGTGCTGCTCGACTCCACCGACGCGCTCCCCGCCGCCTCCGTCCGGGTGACGTTCGTTCCCGCGACTTAGGGGTCGTGGGGGAGGCTTCCCCGGGCGGCCCGCAGATAGGCGAAGGGAGTGGCCAGGAGGAAGTTGGAGGCGCGCGACGTGTAGACGTCCGCGTACCGCTCCACCTGGCGGGCGAAGAGGCTCTTGTCGTTGCCGGACCGCATCAGCGGTCCCCACGCCTGGTTGCGGAGCTGGCCGGCGGCGATCGCCAGGGGCGCCACCTCCTCGTCGAGGTCGGCGAGTTGCTGCCGGAGGTCGTCGATCCTCTCGTCGATGTCGTCGCCGGCGTCGGACGGCGCGTACCCGTCCCGGGCTCGCTGCCGGGCCAGTCGAGCCTGCGCCAGGTCGTCCTCCAGGTGCGTCTTCTGGCCCATGAGTGCGAGCAGCTTCTGCTCCGAGGGGTCGAAGTCCTCAGTCGCCTCGATCTCGCTCTCCAGCTCGCGAAGGATCAGCGCGGTGCGCCACCGGTGCAGCGCCTTCGACACCGACACGTCCGAGTACAGGTGGTCTCCGACGTACAAGATCTGGTCGCCCGCGACCCCCAAGTGCGCCTCGAGCTGGGCGGCGTAGCCGCCCACGAACACCGCCCCCCTCTCCAGGTCGCCGACGTGGGGGCGCATCAGGCCCTGCTCCTCGTCGACGATGCGGTGGAGCGGCCGGGTCGCGGTGAAGAAGGCCGGCTTCGCCGCGGACACGATGACCGCAGCGAACAGGTCTCGCCACGTCCCCTCGGGGAGGTGGGGGTCGAGGGCGTAGCTCATCATCTTGCGCGTGTACTCCCACTCCGAGTTGGTGATCAGCACCAGGTGCTTGCCGGCGTGTCGCTGGTCGAGCAGCGCCAGTGCCATCTCCGGGTCCGGGATCACGAACCGGTCGGGGTCGGCGAGGATGTCCTGCTTGAGGCGCCCCTCCATGTGGGCGGCGTCGAGCGTCGACCGAACCGCCTCGTAGAGGTCGGCATACCCGTGGACGCCATGGAGCCTGCCATCGTCGAACAGGTCCACCAACTGGGCGTACAGCGACGCCTCGGACAGTGAGAAGAGGGTGTTGAGAAACACCCACCGGCCCTCGGACAGGTCGACGATGGTCCCCTCGTAGTCGCGCCGCAGCCGGTCGAACTCGAGGAACCGGGTGCCATGCGCCGCCCTGATCACGTATCCGAATCGGGTCGGTTTCACCAGGTTGCCGAGTTCGAGGTCGATGGTCAGGCCACGGATCACCGACTCCGGGTCGAAGGTGAGGTCATCGACCGGCCACCCGACGGCGCCGAGCCGTTCACGGGTGTGTTCGAAGGCCCGCCGCTCCCACTCGTCCACCCGGTAGTGGATGAGGGTGTAGTCCATGTCGTATCCGATCGCCCTGATCGACCGCAGATTCAGAGTGCGGTTCCCATAGATCCGACGCGTCGGCGGGACGGGAGGCATGCAGGGGACGTTACCCGTTGGCCGTTGCCCGTTACCCGTCACCAGTCGCCCGCGACGAAGCCGAGATCCGACGGGTGACGGGACGGGCGACGGGAACTACCCCTCCGCCGGTTCGCCTCCTGACTGGAAGTGCGGCTCCTCGGTGGCCTCCGAGCGGCTGGGAGTGACCTCGCCCTCGATTGCCTTCGTCCAGATGGTCCGCTGCGGGAACGGGATCTCGATGCCGGCGCGGTCGAAGGCCATCTTCAGGCGCTTGCGGACCTCGCGTGCGGTCGCCCACTGCTCGCCGGGCTCCACCTTCAGCACGGCGCGGATGGTGATCTCCGAGTCTCCGAAGTTCTCGATGCCCCAGATCTCAGGCTCCTCGAGCACGGTGGCGTTCTCCAGGTGGTCGTTCCAGACGGAGTCGATCACCTCCTTGATCACCTCGGTCGCCCTGGCCAGGTCGGTGTCGTACGCGACGCCGACGTCGATGACGGCCCGGGCCCACTGCTGGCTCTTGTTGCCGACGCGGCGGATCTCGCCGTTGGGGACGAACCACACGGTGCCGTTGACATCCCGCAACCGCGTGGTGCGGAGGTTGACCGCCTCGACCACGCCGCTCGCCTCACCCACATCGACGATGTCGCCGACGCCGTACTGGTCCTCGATCAGCATGAAGATCCCGCTCAGGAAGTCCTTGACCAGCGACTGGGCGCCGAAGCCCAGGGCGACGCCGACGATCCCGGCTCCCGCGATCAGTGGGCCCAGGCTGACGCCGAACTCGCCGAGTGCGATCATGATCGCCAGTCCGTAGATGACGATCGACGTGAAGGACCGGAGCACCGCTGCGAGCGCCATCGATCGCTGCGACGACCGCTCGGTCTGTATCCGGAGGAACTCCCCCTTCTTGGCGGCCCGCTCGATGAAGTTGGCGAACCGACCGTCGCCGATCTCCAGTTCTTGCCGCTCCCGCGCCTCGCGCTGGCGCTCCTCGATGTGCCGATCGATCATCCGTCGGATCGCCCTTCGGATCACTCGGACCACGAAATAGGCGAGGACGAAGATCATGATGACCTTCAGCGGCCTCGCCACGAACCAGTCGGCGAAGTTCGCCAGGTTGGCGTTGTCGGTCAGGTCGTAGATCCAGCGGCACACCACGGATGGCGAGTCTCCGCAGGCCTCCTGCACCGCGGTGGGCGTCCCCAGGAAGGCGATGAACGTCCCCAGCATCTACGATCCCTGCTCTCGGCTGCCCGTCGAAACTAGCGGCCCCGGTGATCCCCACCCAACGCAGGCCGCCACGGGTGCGAAGATTCGGGCATGGTCACGACGCGCTACGAGACGATCGACCACACGGCCGACGTGGCGTTCATCGCCTACGGTGCAACGCTCGAGGAGCTGTTCGAGAACGCCGCCTTCGCGATGTTCGACATCACCTTCGACCTGTCGGAGGCATCGGGGCGGATCTCGCGCCCGATCGTGGCCGACGGCGACACGCCCGAGGAACTTCTGGTCAACTGGCTGAACGAGCTGCTCGTGGAGAGCGAGACCCGGGGCCTGGCGTTCTCCCGATTCGGTGTGGACCGGCTCGAGGAGGGCGGCGTCCAGGGTTGGGCGAGCGGCGATTCCATCGACGACGTCTCCCTCGCCGGCGCCCCGGTGAAGGCGGCCACGCATCACGATCTGGCGATCGTGGAGATCCCGGACGGGTGGTGGGCCCGGGTGGTGCTCGACGTATGAGCTTCCAGCGCACCGCTGATGCCCTGTGGGAGGCACCGGCGACCGACGGCATGAGGGTCCCGGGGCGCGTCTTCGCCTCCGAAGACCTGTTCCGCGGAGCAGCCGAGGACAAGGCCCTCGAGCAGGTGGTCGATGTCGCCCATCTGCCCGGGATCGTGGAGGCATCGTTCGCGATGCCGGACATCCACTGGGGCTACGGGTTTCCGATCGGTGGGGTGGCGGCCACCGACGTCGATGCGGGCGGTGTGGTATCGCCCGGCGGCGTCGGGTTCGATATCTGCTGCGGAGTCCGACTGATCGGCTCGGGTCTGGATCATGAGGATATCCGTCCCCGCCTTGAGGCGGTGATGGCCCGGCTCGACGACGCCATACCACGTGGCCTCGGGAAGGGTGCGGTGGCGAGCAAGCGGCTGCTCGAGGACGTGCTCGCGGTGGGTGCGCCTGCTGCGGTCGAGGCGGGCTTCGGCACGTCGGAGGATCTGGATCGATGTGAGGAGCGAGGCTCTTCGGAGGGCGCCGACCCGGCGATGCTGTCCGACCGTGCGGTGGAGCGAGGCTCGCAGCAGCTGGGCTCGCTGGGCGGCGGCAACCACTTCCTCGAGGTGCAGTGGGTGGACCGTATCGAGGATCGGGAGGCGGCCGAGGCATTCGGGCTGGCCGAGGGGATGGTGTGCGTGATGATCCACTGCGGGAGCCGTGGCCTCGGACACCAGACGTGCACAGACCACGTGAAGTCGATGGGCCCGGCGATGAAGCGCCACGGGATCCAGGTGCCCGACCGTCAGTTGGCGTCGGTCCCGGTCCAGTCCGACGAGGGTCGACGGTATCTGGGCGCGATGGCGGCGTCGGCCAACTTCGCCTGGGCGAACCGTCACATCCTCGCCGACGCCACCCGCAAGGCGTTTGCCGGGGGTCTGGGCACCGAGGTGGCGATGCCGCTGATCTACGACGTGGCCCACAACCTGGCGAAGATCGAGCGGCACGAGGTCGACGGCAGGGAGCGGACCCTCTGCGTCCACCGCAAGGGGGCCACCCGAGCGCAGGGGCCCGGCCATCCCTCGCTCCCCGACGACCTGTCGCCGGTGGGCCAGCCGGTGCTGATCCCGGGCTCGATGGGGACCTCGTCGTGGATCCTCGCCGGCGTCTCGGGCAATCCGGCGTTCGACTCGGCCGCCCACGGCGCCGGGCGGGTGATGAGCCGTACCCAGGCCAAGAAGCGCCAGAGTGGCCGCTCGGTGATGGCGGAGCTCGAGTCGGAGGACATCGCCGTCCGCCCCGGCTCGGTCAACCTCCTCGCCGAAGAGGCCCCGTACGCCTACAAGGACGTCGACGAGGTCGTCCGGGTGTGCAAGGTCGCTGGCCTGGCCAGGCCGGTGGCGAGGCTCCGGCCCATGGGCGTGGTGAAGGGGTAGTCGTTCGGGCCGGATGGTCTCCGGGCGAGATCGTCGCCCCGGTCAGGGGACCGTGTATTCGGCCAGCTCGGTGCCGAAGCCGGGGGGCGTGTCGCCCTGGGTGACCTCGGCCTCCTTGACGAGGCCGACGCCTTCGGCGAACCAGAGGTACTGGGCGCCCGACGACTGGATGGGGGCCCCGCCGGCCACGATGTCGATCGTGAAGTCCGACCTGACCCGCACCGCCGTGAATGTCCCGGCCGGAACGGTCACCTCCTCGACCGTCTCGACCACGTACGTGGCGTGGCGGACCACCTCGAAGGACATGCCGCCCTCGAGCACCGCCTCGACTCGGACGGTCGACTCCCAGGTCGTTCCCTCGACGAGCGCGTCGTCGCTCAGGAGGAAGAAGCCGTCCTCCTCGATCGACGCCACCTGGGCGCCGAAGGGCAGGCCCGTGAACGCGAGCTCCGGGGCGGATATGCCCGTCTCGTCACAGATGAGGTTCACGGTCGCCTGCACGAGTTCCTCGGTCTCCGGCGACACCAGGTCCGCCTCCATGACGGCGGAGGCGCCATCCTCCGAGACGGAGACGATGCTCCACGTGCTCGACTCGCCGTCGAGTGTCTCGAAGGTCCAGCTGGCTCCCTCCCGGACCGGGAAGTAGGTGTGGTCGCAGGCGGCGCCGGAGGGGGCGGCGGTCGTCGTCGTGGTCGGGGCGTCCGTGGTTGTGGTGGCCCCGGCCGCGGTGGTCGTCGTGGCCTCTGCCGGAGGAAGGGTCGTAGTGGTCGAGGTCGAGGACCCGTCGCCGCCGCAGGCCGTGACGACGACGACGAGTGTCACCAGGAGAAGGAGTGAGCGTCTCATGCGGGGTGACCATACACGATCGTCCGGTTTGCCCCCCCGGGCCGGAGCCACGGCTCGGGGAGCCCCGAGTACGCTTCCGCGCCGTCGACCCGGAAGAACCGAGTGCCCCGCAAGATCATCATCGACACCGATCCCGGCCAGGACGACGCCGTCGCCATCCTCCTCGCCCTCGCCTCGCCCGACGAGCTCGACGTGCTTGGGATCACCGCGGTCGCGGGGAACGTGCCACTCGACCTGACCACGGTCAACAGCCTCAAGTGCGTCGAGTTGGCCGGAAGGCCTGAGGTCCCCGTCTACGCCGGGTGCGACCGCCCCATGAAGCGCGACCTGATCACCGCCGAGTATGTCCACGGCAAGACCGGTCTCGACGGCGCAGACCTGCCCGAACCGGAGACCGCGGCGGCGGATGGCCACGCCGTCGATTTCATCGTCGAGACGGTCATGGCGTCGGAGAAGGGGACGGTGACCCTGTGCCCCCTGGGACCTCTGACCAACGTCGGCACCGCGCTGGCTAGGGAACCGGCGCTCGCCGGACACCTCGAGGAGATCGTGTTGATGGGCGGCGGGTTCTTCGAAGGCGGCAACACCACCCCGGCGGCCGAGTTCAACATCCTCGTGGACCCGGAGGCGGCGCGCATCGTCTTCGAGTGCGGCGCTCCCATCACGGTCATGCCGCTCGACGTGACGCACCGGGCTCTCATCCGCGACGAGCACCTCGACCGCTTTGCCGCCCTGGGGCCGGTCGGCGAGGCAGTGGCCGGATGGATGCGCTTCTACGAGCGGTACGACATCGAGAAGTACGGAATGCCGGGCGGCCCGCTCCACGATCCCTGCGTGATCGCCTATCTCCTGAAGCCGGAGCTGTTCAGCGGAAAGAGGATCAACGTCGAGATAGAGACCGAGTCCGACTTGACGGCCGGCATGACGGTCGCGGACTGGTGGGGAATGACCAACCGCCACCGCAACGCCACGTGGATGCGCGACGTCGACGCCGTCGGCTTCTTCGACCTCCTGGTGGAGCGGATCGGGAGGCTGTAGGAGGCCGGCCGGTCTGCAGCGTGTCCTCCTCCATGCCGATCGCGTGGTTCGCGAAGGAATCCCCACCGCCGCCCAGGCGACCTCCTACTCCGGATCGGTCAGGGCCAGCAGCGCGATCAGCGACAGGGCCCCCGCCACCGCCGAGACCGTCGTGTTGGCGACCAGGCCCCGCCACTCGAAGAGGGCCGGGCCGATGGCATCGCCGGCGGCGCGGCCCAGGCTGATCGCCACCGTCAGCAGCGCCAGATAGCGGCTACGGGCGGCGGGGACCACCTCGGTGGCCAGCGGGATCGTGGCCACGATCGTGATCTCGAATGCGATGAAGGCGAGCGACAGGGCGATCAGGCCGGGTACGAGCCCCCCGCCCAGAGCACCGAGGGCGACATACCCGACTGCCGACACTGCGAGACCCCAGGCCACCATGCGCCGCTTCCCCATCCGGTCGGCGAATGCCATCACCACTCCCTCGCCGGCCAGCTCGCCCAACGCGATGACGGTCGACGCGATGCCGAGGGCGGCGAGTGACAGGGCGAACTCGTCCTCGAGCCAGGCGCCGTAGACGATGATCGTGGTCTCGGCGGCGAGCGAGAAGAGCAGTGTCATCGCCAGGACCCCGACCCCCGACCGTGTGATCCGCAGCCGCCCCGGCCGGGCGACGCGGCCCCGGGCATCGGGGTCGAGGAGCATCGGGGCGAGCACGGCGCCCATCCCGACCAGGACCGCCGTCACCCAGAACGGCGACTCCCACCCGAACCTGTCGATCAGCACTCCCACGGCGGGCGCACCGACGAGGAGGCCGCCCGCCCAGGTGAACTCGATGATCGACAGGTAGCGGGCCCGTCTCTCATAGGGGGTGCGGTCGGCGATGTAGGCCTGAGCGGCTGCGTCGAACGCCGGCTTGCCGAGGCCCATCAGGATGAACCCGGCGATGGCCCCGGCGTAGAGGCCGGCCGCCGCGGTCACGGCCATCCCGGCGGCGAACAGCAGGCTTCCACCGACGACGAGCCGGAGGCGGCGCTCGCCGCGGCCGACGACCGAGACGACGAGCGGCGTCGCCACCCCGGTCAACGATCGGGCCGACACCAGCAGCCCGGCCTGCTCGAGTGACACCCCCAGCCCGCGCGAGATCGCGGGCAGGAACGGGAAGACGAACCGATACCCGGTGTTGATCACCAGCCGGGTGGCGAACAAGTACCCGATCGATCCCCGGAGATGCTTCATGGCGGAAGGAGGGTAGGGAACAGTCGCCAGTCCCAATCGCCGGTCACCCGTCGGAGGGGTCGCTGGAGCCTGGGCCGAGGCGGGCGACTGGCGACCGGCGACGGAAGACGGCCCCGTACACTCCACGGCGCATGACCATCTCCCGCCGCCTCGCTGCCCTCTCCGACTCGGAGACCATGAGGATCACGGCGCGCGCCGCTGCCCTGCGAGCCGACGGGAAGGACGTCATCGGGTTCGGCGCCGGGGAGCCGGACTTCCCGACCCCGGATCACATCGTGGCTGCCGCCCAGGCTGCGGCCGCCGATCCCGTGAACCATCACTACAGCCCTGCCGCCGGTCTCCCGGCCCTGCGTGACGCGGTCGCCGCCAAGACAAAGCGCGACAGTGGTTACGACGTATCCCCATCACAGGTCGTCATCACCCACGGAGGCAAGGGTGCCGTATTCGGGGGTCTGGCCGCCATCCTCGACCCCGGCGACGAGGTGCTCCTCCCCGCCCCCTACTGGGTGACCTACCCGGAGGCGATCGCCCTGGCGGGCGGTGTCGCCCGGGTGATCCCCACCACTGCCGCCGACGGCTTCAAGGTCACCTCGGACGACCTCGACGCCGCCGTGTCCGACAGGACCAGGGCAATGATCTTCGTCTCCCCGTCGAACCCGACGGGAGTGGTGTACACGCCCGAGGAGACCGCGGCGATCGGGCAATGGGCCGCGGAGCGGGGGATATGGGTGATGACCGACGAGATCTACGAACACCTGGTCTACGGCGACGCGGTGTTCTCGTCGATCCCGGTGGAGGTGCCCGAGGCTGCCGAGCGCTGTCTGGTGGTGAATGGATGCGCCAAGTCCTACGCCATGACCGGATGGCGGATCGGCTGGCTGATCGCCCCTGAGCCGGTTGCCGCCGCCGTGGGGCGCTTCCAGTCGCATTCGATGTCCAATGTCGCCAACGTGTCCCAGCGGGCCGCCCTCGCCGCGGTCGCCGGGCCCCTCGACAGCACGTTCGCCATGAGGGAGGCATTCGACCGCCGCCGCCTGACGATGCACAAGATGCTGAACGACATCCCGGGCGTGGAGAGCCGGGAGCCCGAGGGAGCCTTCTACGCCTTCCCCGACGTCACCGGTCTGTTCGGCGCGGACGTCGGTGGACACCGGGTGGAGTCGTCGTCGGAGCTGGCCGTTGCCCTGCTCGAGACGGTCGGCATCGCCGTCGTGCCCGGCGAAGCATTCGGCGCCCCCGGTCACCTTCGCCTGTCCTTCGCCCTCGGCGACGAGGACCTGGAGCGCGGCCTGACGAGGTGGCGCCAGGCGGTGGGGTAGAGGCGGCCTTCGGCCGCCGTTGCCCGTTATCCCCAGTGCGTTCTCGCGAGTTCCCGAACGGCCGGACACGGATCTCGGGGAGAGGCGCTCAGACCGGCGTGTCGATTGGAGGCTGGATCCGCCGGGCACGAGGCGACGAGCAACGATCTAGGACCCGATCTGCTCCGTCAACACCACCAACGCTTCCCGGTACCCCTCGATGCCCTTCCCCCAGATCGCCCCGACGCACGCCGGCCGGATCACCGACTCGGCCCGCCACGGCTCCCGGGCCTCGATGTCCGAGATATGGATCTCCACGACCGGCAACCCGATCGCTTGGATGGCGTCGTGCAACGCGTACGAGGTGTGCCCGAGGGCGCCCGGGTTGAGGATCACCCCGTCGAAGATCCCGATTGCGCCGTGGAGGCGGTCGATCAGCGCGCCCTCGTGGTTGGACTGGTAGGTCTCGACCTCGATCCCCATCTCACGGCCCCAATCGCGGCACCGGTGCTCCAACTCCCCGAGGGTTGCCTCGCCGTAGATGTCCGGGCTGCGGGTGCCGAGCAGGTTGAGGTTGGGGCCGTTGACGACGAGGACGCGCATGCGCTCAGGCTATCGCCGGGTCGTGCTCGCTGGTCATCGCCCGGGCGAGGTCGAGGGTCTCCTCGTTCACCTTTCCCGGCACCAGCTCGTGCCCCGCGGAGCGGAAAGCCGCCAGGATCGCGTCGATGGCCGTGGCCACATCCACTGGCGCCTCGTCGGCGAGTGCCCCGGTTGCCGAGGGATCCCACTGGTACCCCAGCGCCTCGTAGGCGGGGAGCAGCGGCCGGTTGACCAGGTCGGCGTCCTCGACGACGACGACGCCGCCGACATGAGCGGACCGACGAAGCAACCGCTGCCCGACCCCCATCAGCTTGCGTCTTCCGGCCGCGTTGACCGAGTATCGGCCCGGGCAGTATTCGCCGGGCACCTCACCCACCCGGGCATCGATCCCGAGCGACTCGAAAGCCTCGACCATGATCGAGGCCAGGGCCTCGAACCGTTCGTGGATGGTCTCCCGGGGATGGGTCTCGGGGGTCGACCAGGCGAAGGCCAGCGTCCCTTCGTGAAAAGTGGCTGCCTTTCCCCCGGCGAGCCGCTCCACCGCGTGAAACCCCTCGCCCCGTACCGCCTCGAGGGCATCGTGGTACCCGGGGAGCACCCGGTCCTGACGCCCGAACGCCACGATCCGCTGCGGGACGAACAGGCGGAGCGTCGCCGGCGCCCCCTCGTCGACCTGGCGGAGCAGTGCCGACGACACCGCGGTGTCGAGCAGGGGTGGTGAGAAGCTCTGGATGATGAGGCGGAGCACCCGGCGAGGCTACCGACGATCAGGCTCGTAGCCGGAGGTGCCGACGATAATCCTGAGCCAATGAGCCGACGATCCCAGTTACTCCGCAGCGCCGCGGCCGTGGCCGCGCTTGCCCTGGTCACCACCGCTTGCGGTGACCTGTTGAGCGGCGTCGGGGATCTCTCCGAGCAGGTGGTCCACGGCGATCGGCCCGACACCACCACGACCACCGCCGGCGGGGCCGTCGATCTGCGCCTCAAAGGGATCACCGACGTCGCCTGGTTCAACGACGGCATGGACGCGGCGACCGTGAACCTGAGTCGGGAGGACACGATCGCCGCGGTGTGGCGCGACCGGGAGAACCGGGGGTTCGAGGGAGGGTTCATCCAGGCGACCCGCGTCGAGATCGCCCGCTCACTCCCCGGTGTGCAGTTCCCCCAATTGGTCCCCATCCAGGTGACCCACATCACCAGTCAGATGGTCTATGACCCGGTGACGATCGCCCTCGACGCCTCGACCACCGCGGCCTTCGGGCTGTGGGCGGGTGAGCCGTACACGGCACCACGGAACGAGTCGCAGCTGGCGATCCTGCGCGTCGGCCTGAACACCGTCCCGGGGGATCCCGAGAATGAGATCCTGTCGTTCCGGGTCTCCGAAGGCCAGGAGCTCGCCTGGACCCAGGGCGACTTCGTGTACCAGCTGTTTTGCCGCAGGGGGGTCTCCGAGCCGTCCTGTCACGCGATTGCCCGATCGATGATCCCCCTCGACCTGCTGCTGAGCATCGGGCGGTAGGGGATCGCCGGTCGCCCGTCGCCAGCACGACCACGGAACCGAGGGGCTCGACGTCTCAGACGACCTCGTCGGCTCCGTCCCGGAGGATCTCCTTGGCCATCTCGAGATCCTCCTCGTGGACCCGGACCTCGATGCCTTGTACGAAGGCGAATTCGGGACCGGTCGGATCGTCGCCGGCGACGAAGTTCTCGATCCCGTGACCCCGGAGAAGCGCCGCGATCACCTCGGCGTCCGGCCGTGAGTAGGCGACATGCGCCACGGCCCATCCCATGCCGAGAGTGTCGCACGGACTGTGGCGATCTGGGAAGCGGGTGTGGAACCCTCAGACCTTCAGGCCCGGAGGGGGGAGTACCCCGGAAAGGGGAGCGCTCAGCCCGAACCCGTCCCTTGGAGCCTGGGCCCCCGCCCGACCAGAGGAACACAACTCCACTGCGATAGGTTCCCCAGGAGCACATGTACCACTGGATGAGCTGGCGGTCGTACCTGGAGTACGACGAGGACCAGGATCGGCCGACCCTCGACCGGGCCCTGCTCCGTCGTGTCCTCCGCTACGCCAAGCCATACCGGGGCCTGCTCGCCCTGATCCTGGTGACGATCGTCGTCATCACCCTGGTCTCCCTGGTCCCGCCGCTGTTGATGCGGGACCTGATCGACCGGGCGATCCCCGACTCGGACCTGAGCCGGGTCACCGTCCTCGGCCTGCTGATGGTCGGCGTTCCCCTCGTCAACGGGATGGTCGGCGTGCTGCAGCGGTGGGCGTCGGCGAAGGCGGGGGAGGGGATCATCTTCGACCTCCGCACCGACGTGTATTCGCACCTGCAGCGGATGTCGCTCGGCTTCTTCACCACCACCCGCCCGGGCGAGCTGATGTCCCGCCTCAACAACGACGTGGTCGGCGCCCAGTCGGCGGTGACCGGCACCCTGGTGTCGGTCACCTCGAACGGCTTCGCCGCGGTGGCGACGCTGATCGTGATGCTCAGCCTGGAGTGGCGCCTCACCCTCGCCGCGGTGGCGATCCTCCCGCTCTTCATCGTCCCCAGCCGGCGGGTGGGCCGGGTGCTGCGCCGGGTGACCCGGGAGCAGATGAAGGCGAACGCCGACATGAACTCGGCGATGAACGAGACCCTCAACCTGAGCGGCGCGCTGCTCGTGAAACTCTTCGGCCGGGCCGGCGACGAGGACCGCCGCTTCGCCGGCCACGCCTCGCGGGTTCGCGATCTGGGGGTGCGCCGGGCGCTGATCGGCCGCTGGTTCTTCATGGCCCTGGGGATCGTCAGCGCCCTCGGGACCGCCCTGGTGTTCTGGCTCGGGGCGGTGCTGGTGATCCGCGGGGCCCTGACCATCGGCACCGTCGTTGCCCTGTCGGCGTACCTGGCCGAGCTGTACGGGCCGCTGGCGGCGCTGTCGAACGCCCGTGTGGAGCTGGCCACCTCGCTGGTGTCCTTCGAGCGGGTGTTCGAAGTGCTCGATCTGGCCCGCGACATCGACGAGCCGGACGATGCGGTCCACCTCGACCGGGTGCAGGGCCGGGTCACCTTCGACGACGTCGCCTTCGACTACCGGAAGGCGGCGCCCACGGCGCTCGAGGCGGTGGAGCGGTTCTCTTGGCGGTCGTATCACGGGGCCGGCGACGCGGCCCCGGTGGCGGAGCGCCGGGGCCGGGAGCGCGCCATCGACCACCTCGACTTCGACGTCAACCCGGGGGAACTGGTGGCACTGGTCGGCCCCAGCGGCGCCGGCAAGACCACGGTCACCTATCTGATCCCCCGGCTCTACGACGTGACGGAGGGGAAGGTGCTGATCGACGGCCACGACGTACGCACCCTGTCGATGGACACCCTGTCGCACGCCATCGGTGTGGTGACCCAGGAGACCTACCTGTTCCATGACACGATCGCCGCCAACCTGAGGTACGCCAAGCCGGACGCCACCCAGGAGGAACTGGAGGCGGCGGCCCGGACGGCGAACATCCACGACTTCATCGAGTCCCTGTCCGACGGATACGAGACGGTGGTGGGGGAGCGCGGTTACCGGTTGTCCGGGGGCGAGAAGCAGCGGGTGGCGATCGCCCGGGTGATCCTCAAGGACCCTCAGATCCTGGTCCTCGACGAGGCCACCTCACACCTCGACGCCCGCTCCGAGGCCCTGATCAAGGAGGCCCTGGAACGGGTGATGGTGGGCAGGACGTCCTTCGTGATCGCCCACCGGCTGTCCACCGTCCTGGCAGCAGACCGAATTCTGGTTCTGGACGAGGGCCGGGTGGTCGAGGAGGGCACCCACCGGGAGCTGATGGCGGCGAACGGGCTGTACGCCAGGTTGTACGAAACGCAGTTCGCCGTGGAGGATGCGGGGTAGAGGGCGAGCCCGCCCTACGGACAGATTTCTTCGGATCCCGCCGCGCAGTACTCCGTCTGGCCGCCCACCATCGTCATCAGCACAGCGATGTCCTTGATGTCGAACGGGTCGACGGCGACCGGGTTGTCGCTGAGCACGATCAGGTCGGCATAGAGGCCGGGTCGCAGCGCCCCCACCTCCGTCTCCCGGAAGATGGCGTAGGCGCTGTCCGTGGTCATCAGTGCCAGGGCATCCTCGACCGGGATTGTGTCGTCGGCGAGCCAGGGCCAGGGCTCGCAGAGGGTGCCGTCGGCGGCGACGTCGTAGCGGGTCACGAACCCGAACAGCTGCTTGAGGGGATCGATGGAGAAGGACGGTGCATCACCGTGCCAGGCGAAGTGCACGTCCGGGTTGGCTGCGAGGAGCTCGTCGTAGGGCCACTCCCAATCCTGGTACTCGGGGAACAGGGGCGCGCCGAACGGGGCACAGGACGGGTACTCGGCGAAGATCGTCGCCACCATGCCGATCTCGCCGTACCGCGGGTAGTGGTCGGGCCTCACCACCGAGTTGTGCTCGATGCGGTGCCGCAGGGTGTTCTCGCCGTCGCCGATGGCGGCCTCCATTGCATCCAGCACGGTGTCGATGGCGCGGTCCCCGACGGCGTGGACGGCCACCTGATGACCGGCCGCCTGGGCGCGTTCGATCACCCCGGTCAACTCCTCGACGGTCACGTACGGCGGGACCAGCACCACATCCTCGGCGATCTGGGTGGTGAACGAAGGCGAGTTGCACGAGCCGCCGTCGGCGAAGACCTTCACCCCCCCGATCCGCAGCATCTCCCCGGGCTCCCGCGTGGGCGGGCGGTCCAGGTACCACTCACCCACGAGGTCCCCGCATGCCCGGTTGTAGACCATGTACAGGCTGGTGCGGACCCGGAGATGGCCGTCGGCCGCGAACGACTCCATCGCGGCGAGGAAGTCTGCCTCGCTGTACATGTTGGCGAGCGTCGTGATCCCGTTGGCGAGCGCCGCCGACTGTCGCTCCTCGAACCCGGCCCCATAGTTGCCCTGATTGAGGATGTGGGTGTGAGCGTCGACGAACCCAGGCATGAGGGTGCGGCCCGCCAGGTCGACGATGATCGTGTCCGGCCCCGCCTGGGTCAGGAGGGGAATCTGGGGGCCGACGGCGACGATCATGCCGTCGCGGATCGAGACCGCCTGGGCGACCGGCTGATCCGGGTTCATGGTCAGCATCGTCCCCCCGTAGAAGATCACATCGGGTGGGTTCTGGGGCTCGACGGTCGTCGTACCCGGGACCGTGGTGGAGGTCGTCGACGCCACGGTGGTCGAAGTGACCGTGGTGGACGATGGGAGCGCAGTCGTCGACGTGGTCGTCTCGGCGGTGCCGCCACACGCGGCGACGACGAGCATGATCGCCAGCAGGGCTCGTGATGGGGCCATGCTCCGGCGAGGGTACTTCTGCGCGTCATTCCCGGGCGGGTAATCGGCCGGCCATCTCCAGCACCCAGTCGGGGAGGGTGATGGTGCCGTCGTGGACCATGGTGTGGTGCCGTGCGCAGAGCAGGCACAGGTTCTCCAGGCGAGTGGGCCCGCCGTGGAGCCAGTGGATCGCATGATGGGCATCGCAATAGCGGGGCGGGGTTTGGCAGCCGGGGATGACACAGCCCTGGTCGCGGAGGTTGAGGGCGGTCCTGATGTGCGGAGGGATTGCCCGGGTGCTGCGCCCGACGTCGAGGGGCAGTGATTCGCCACCGAGGACGATGGGGATCACCGATGCGTCGCAGAGGATGCGGCGCACCGTCTCCGGACTGAGCAGCCCGCAGTCCTCG
>DATHSA010000067.1:0-31482 GCA_035464675.1 Acidimicrobiia bacterium | reverse complement strand
CCGGGGGCGGCAGGTCGTGAGGCGACACCGCCACCGGGCGCAGTCGGTCGCCGACCCGCAGCCACACGGTGGCCGCCTCCGCTGCAGTTCCCCGGCGCAGCAGGTCGGCCAGTCCGGCGAGGTTGCCGGCGAGTGACGCGTCATCGAGGTGCCGGGTGAGCTGGGAGAGCACTTCGGCTGGGGCGGCCCGGTCGCCGTACACGAGTCTGTTGGCCCACCGTTGCAGGCGCTGCCGAAGGGGCTCGAACGCAAGGGCGACCATGAGGGTCGCCCCCAGAGGAAGGGCGACGCCGAGGTCCCCCGTTGCTCCCTGCTCCGTGTCGCGGAAGGCCAGGACCAGGGAGAACACGGAGGCCGTGTACAGCAGGCCGAGGGTGACCGCGAGTACGCCATAGACGATGGTGCGCGAGATCACGACGTCGATGTCGAACAGGCGGTACTTGCCGACTGCGATGCCGTAGGCGGCGAACATCAAGACAGCAGCAACATGGAGCGGGACGAGGGCGAGGTTCTCGTACTCGGTGTTCCCAACCACGAACCCGAGCATGAACCAGGGAACAAGTACCCCCGCTCCCCACACCACCCACTTGAATCGATCTCGGGCCTCGCCGCTGCTCCTGCGCAGTCGGACGACCAGCGCCGCCAGCGACGCAACCGCGGCGACCATCACGACCAATGCGCCGAGTTCGATGAGAGCCCCTGTCTCTAGGGCTGGAGTCTCGCTCCAAGGCCGGCGTTCCCACGCCGCCCCCAGTCCCATCAGCGCCACACCCACAGCGGCTGTCCAGGCCACCCACCGCCACCGTGGCGTCGGCGGGCGTCCGTCGGGGAACAACAGCAGGCCGAACGTGACCCATACGAAGAGGGCGGTGTAGACGCCGATCACCCCGAGCAGAGCAAGCAGGTCAGCGGCGAGAGGGACTTCGGCTGGGACCAGCGTCCTTAGAATCTGATCGGGGTCCTCCACGATCAATGCAGCCAGGGCGTGTGCTCCGATGTAGAGGCCGGCTCCGAAGCCCGACACCACCATCGTCCACACAACGGGATTGCGCGGCTGCTGTGGCGAGACGAGCCACACCAGCACACCGAACGACACGGCCATGAGAATCCCCAGTCCCGCACCGTCCTTCCAGGGAATCCCTTTGAGTCCGGTAAGGGCCACGAACAGTGCCGCCCCACCCACAGCCAGAAGGGCTCCCGCGGACGCGGCCATTCGCGCCAGCCGGACCACTGCTCGATCGCTCATGACGGATCGACCAATTTGTAGGCCACCACCGGCGCCTCGCGCCCCTTGACCTTCGCCGGAGGCAGTTCGGTGACGTTGAGCGGCGGGGTGATGGCGTCGCGTGTCGCCTTCGTCAACACAGTCTCCCCGGGCTCAGCCCATTGCTGCACGCGCTGGGCGAGGTTGACGGTGTCACCCACGACCGTGTACTCGATGCGATCTTCCGAGCCCAACAAGAGGGATGCCACGATCCCGGTAGATACTCCGATGCCAAGCCGGAAGGGCTGACGTCCCTGGGTTCGCCAGGTTCCGTTGAGCTCACCCTGGGCCTCGTGCATTCGCGCAGCGGCGCGGACCGCTCGATCGGCGTGGTCGGTCGCGGTAATGGGGGCGCCGAATACGGCCATCACCGCGTCTCCAACGAACTGCATCACCGAACCGCCCTCCTCATGGATGGCGTGATTCATGGCTGCTCGATGTTCGTTGAGTTGGCCGGCCAGCGTCGTGGGTGGCGTCTTTTCGGCGATCGCCGAGTACGAGCGGATGTCGGATATGACGACCGTGACCTCGACCTCCTCCGTTTCGCCGATCCGGCGACCGCGATCGCGCAATTGGTCGGCGATGCCTGCGGGAAGGAACCGGCTGAGGGTCTCGCCCTGCTCCTCACGACGGAGGATCGCTTCGTGGAGGCGCTTGAGGCGTTCCAGGCTCCCAGCCTGACCGGCCGAGAGCCCTTCGGCCAACCGCACGAAGAGCTGCGCTATCGAGCTATCGACTGCCCCGGGGGTTGTGCGGAGCGCCGTGGCGATGGCCTTGATCGGGCGGCCTTCGGCCACGTACTGGAGCAGAACGTCGTCCTGTGGGCTCAGCCAACCGGCTTCGGCCACTCCGCCGGCGAGGGCGTCGACGATGGTGGGGTCGAGCACCGAGCCCCCTCCCGCCACCTCGCGCACCGCTGCAGCCAGTTGATCGCCTTCCCCAACCCGATCCTTCAGCAGGTATGCGTAGCCGGCAGCGCCCTCGGCCAGGAGTGAGATGGCGTACTCGGGGTCGTCGAACTGGGAGAGGATCACGACACCGGTGCCGGGATGGCGCTTTCTGACGACTGCGGCGGCATCGATCCCCTCGCGGCGAAAGTGAGGCGGCATGCGGATGTCGGTGACGACGACATTCGGGTTGAGGGCGACGGCGCCATCGATCAGCTCGTCGAAGTCTGCGGCCACTCCCACGACCTCGATGTCGCCCTCCAGTTCCAGGAGTGCGCGCACGCCTTCCCGAACGATCAAGTTGTCGTCGGCCAGGAACACTGTGATGGAGCCACTCGTCACCCTGCCAATCTGCCAAGAAAGGCGGTTGGTGACCATGGTGTGTGCCCCAGTTTCGAGGTCAGGACAGCACCACCATCGATGACGGGCCTGGTCGGCCTCGTCCCGAGGACCGTTATGCGCCGCTCCCAGGTCAGCCGTCTCGGGGCGGCGGGTTGGGGACCCTCGCGACCAGGTCGGCCCTGCGCTCCTCGTCGAGAAGGTCGAGGGGGTTGAAGGGCGCGGGATTGAGCACATGTCGCATCGCCTCACGGCTGGATATGACCACGAGGTCACCCGGGGCGTGTCGCATCAGGTCGCTCCCCGGGTCGACGATCTCGACGACGATCAGCGCATCCGGGTTCAGAGCCCTCACCCGTGAGGCGATGTGGAGGGTCTTGGTGTCGGGGTCGGCGAACCGGAGATTGGCGAACACGAACACCATGACGGCTCTCGCGCAGTTCGCCTGCTCGAGGACCGCGGGGTTGATCGGGACGCCCTGGACGAACCAGTGCTCGGGGTACGGGTTGCGGTCGACGAGGTCGGTGGCGATCACCACCGGGAATCCAGCGAGCTCGGGGACCCGTGGAAGGCTCTGGATGAGTTCGTCGGCGATTGCGGTGTACTCGCAGATGATGAGGTGCCCGCCGAATCGGATCCGAGCGGTGCCGGCGCGGTGACGGTCGATGAAGCGGTGAGTCGACTCGACGACGAGGGCGATCATGTTGGTGAACACGAAGAAACCGCTGACGATCGTCAGGACGGCGAACACCCGACCGCCGACGGTGACCGGGACGATGTCCCCGTAGCCGACCGTGGTGCTGGTGACCACCCACCACCAGAAGACGTCGAACCAAGTTTCGATCTCAGGGTTGGCGCCCCTCTCGATGACTCCGATGCCGATCATCGAAACGATGAGGCTGCCGGCGGCGACGATGCCGAGCAGCCGCAACCGTTGCCTCATCGGGCCCACCGCCTCCCCGGATCGATGCCGCCAAGGTAGCGGAGGGTCACACCGCTGCCGTGCCCATGCCCGATCTCGGGGGCATCACCAGTAGTTTCGCCTCGTGCAATCGATTCGCGCCGTCGTGGGCCCGCTCGGCGGTTCCGGTATCGCCGAGGCCGTGGCCGCTGTGCCCGGTGTCGATGCCACGATCGTGCGTCGACGCGACGAGATGCTCCAGGGGCTGTCCGGCGCCTCCGTCGTCGTCACCTTCGCCTGGTCGGACGACTGGCTCACCGACGACCTGCGGTGGATCCAATCGGTGTCGGCAGGAACGGATCAGTTCCCGGTCGACGCGTTGCGTTCTCATGGCGTCGTCCTCACGTCGGCGACCGGGATCCACGAGGTCCAGGTCTCGGAACACGCCCTCGGGCTGCTGCTGGCGATGACGCGCGGCATCGCGGTCGCCGTCGCGAACCAACAGGCCAGCACCTGGTCGCGAACCGAGGTCGCCGAGTTGAGCGGAATGACCCTCGGCGTGCTTGGGCTCGGAGTCATCGGGGAGGGTCTGGCTCGCCGGGCGCTGGCATTGGGCATGAGGGTGATCGGCACGAAGCGGGACCCGTCCGGTTACTCGGGCGTGGCGGAGCGGGTGCTCGGTCCGGATGGGACCCTCGAGGTGTGTCGTCAGGCGGACGCCGTGGTCATCACCCTCCCGGGAACCGAGGAGACCCGCGGCCTGGTGGGAGCCGACGAACTCGAGGCGCTCCGTGACGGGTGGCTGGTCAACGTCGGCAGGGGGTCCGTGATCGACACCGGGGCATTCATCGCCGCGATGCAGGAGGGAGTCCTCGCCGGCGCCGCGCTCGACGTCTTCGAAGAAGAGCCGCTCCCGCCGGAATCCCCACTTTGGGATCTGCCCAACGTGATCGTCTCTCCGCACCTGGCAGGGCTCTCGCCGCGATACGGAGAACGCCTTGCCGCAGTCTTCGCCCGGAACCTGGAGGCGTTCCGCGGAGAAGGAGAGTGGGTGAACCGGGTCGTCTAGGAGCACATGGCCGGAGGTCAGGGCGCCACCCGCCCACGCCATCGGCCCAGGACACCATCGAAGCGACACCCGGTGTCGGTGCGGTGCGCCGCGTTCTCGGTACTCTCCCGGCACATGACCCGCGCACTGTCTGCAGCACTGGCGCTCGCCCTGGTGGTCGGCGCGTGCGGCGACGACGCTGTCACCACGTCCTCGTCGTCGCCCGGAGGCTCGCAGACCCCGCTGCCCGAGGGAGCATTCGCCTTCTCGGCCTCGAGCGTCCTCGCGGTCGGTGAGGAGCGCCTGCTCGTGGCGGTGTCAGATGCCTCCGGGGCAAGGCTCGCCTCCCCGGACGTGCCGGTGACGATCTCCGTATGGCCCGAGGGTCACAGCGAACTGGCCCATGCCGAGGAGGGAGTATTCACCTGGGCTCTCGAGGGGGTGAGCGGCCTGTATCGCGCCGTGTTCACCTTCGATGAGCCGGGCACCTGGCTCGTGGTCGTGACACCCGATGGCGGCGACCCGCTCGATCCCTTCGGGGTGACGGTGCTGGCCGAGTCTCCGGTGCCAGCCGTGGGTGACCCGGCGCTTCGCTCCGACACCCCGGTCGGGGAGGACTTCGACCTGGCCGACATCAGCACCGACCCGGAACCGGACCCGCGGTTCTACGAGTTGAGCGTCGCCGATGCCGTGGCGAACGGCCGACCCTCGGTGATCGTGTTCGCCACCCCCGCCTTCTGCCAGACGGCGGTGTGCGGGCCGACCCTGGAGGTCGTCAAGGCGATCGCCGTCGAGCATCCCGATGTCGACTTCGTCCATGTGGAGGTCTACACGAACCTTGACGACCCGGACAACCTGCGGTTGGTCCCAGCCGTCGTCGAGTGGGGCCTTCCGTCCGAACCGTGGGTGTTCGTCGTCGACGCCGCCGGCGTGGTGACGGCCCGCTTCGAGGGAGTGATCACCCCCGAGGAGCTTTCGTCGGCGCTGAGGGAGACATGAGTCGTCTGCCGGGGGCGGGGGCTGGGAGCTGGCGGCTGGCTGGTTCGGTTACCATTCCCGCCGCTCGCAGGTACGGAGGAGTTCCCAGTGTCGGGGAGGGTCGGGTAACCGCGTGATCGCCAGCATCCGTCGCCGCCTGTTGCTGGCGTCGAGCGTCCTCGCCGGCGCCGTCTTCGCAGCGTGCTCCACCGACGACCCCACGGACCTCGGGTCCATCGTGGAGGGCGAGTTCCCTCAGAATTCGTTGAACCCGGCCGGACCACAGGCCCGGCAGATCGACGACCTCTTCTGGCTGGTCTTCTGGATCGCGGTCGTCGTCTTCGTCCTGGTGATGGTCGCCCTCCTCTATGCCATCGTCCGGTATCGCCACCGTGAGGGGAAGGATCGCCCGGTCAAGCAGGTCCACGGCAACACCCGCCTCGAGATCGTCTGGACGATCATCCCGGCGGTCATCCTCGCCGTCATCGCGGTGCCGACGGTCTCCACGATCTTCGACCTGCGCAGCGAGCCCGACCCGGGCGACAACGCCCTCCAGGTGGAGGTGATCGGCCATCAGTGGTGGTGGGAGTTCCGATACCCCGAGTACGGCTTCAGCACCGCCAACGAGATGCACATCCCCACCGACCGCCCGGTCTATCTGTCGATCACCTCCGTCGACGTCATCCACTCGTTCTGGGTGCCGCAGTTGAACGGCAAGCGTGATGCGGTCCCGGGCCGCATAACCCACCTGACGCTCCAGGCCGACGAGCCCGGGTGGTATCTCGGCCAGTGCGCAGAGTTCTGCGGGCTCGCTCATGCCGACATGCGGCACCGGGTGCGCGCCGACGAGGAGGCCGTGTTCCAGGCGTGGGCGATGGAGCAAGCGCAGCCCGCGGCCGTCCCGACCGAAGGGCTGGCTGCCGAGGGATGGGAGATATTCCAGACGGTGTGCGCGGCGTGCCATGCCGTCGACGGCACTGCGGCGACGGCGAACCTGGCGCCCAACCTGACACACTTCGCGTCACGGACGTCGTTCGGCGGCGCCACGTTCGCCAACACGGAGGCGCACCTCCGCGAGTGGCTGCGGGACCCCTCGGCGTTGAAGCCGATGGACCCCGATCGCAACGACCTCGCCAACGGCCGGGTATTGGGGATGCCGAACTTCGGGCTCACCGAGGAGCAGATCGACGGCCTGATCGCATTGCTGGAGACGCTGAAATGACGACCAGGAGCACCGCATGGCGACGATGAACCCGGCGATCGAGGGGGCGGTTGCCGAGCACCACGGCGAGCGTGGCGCCTGGGCCTGGCTGACCACCACCGACCACAAGCGGATCGGGATCCTCTACGGCGTATCGGCCATCGTGTTCTTCATCATCGGCGGCGTCGAAGCACTTCTCATCCGGACGCAGCTGGCGGTCCCCAACGGCGACGTGCTGTCGGCCGACGCCTACAACCAGATGTTCACGATGCACGCCACCACGATGGTGTTCCTCGTGATCATGCCCGCGGCGGCCGCGTTCACGAACTACTTCCTGCCGATCCTCCTCGGCGCCCGCGATGTGGCCTTCCCCCGCCTGAACGCGCTCTCCTACTGGATCTTCTTCTTCGGCGGGCTGTTCCTGACGATCTCGTTCTTCGTCGGCGGCGCCCCCGACGGCGGCTGGTTCGGGTACGCCCCGCTCAGCACCCAGGTCGGGGAGGTGGTCCGGATGGACTACTGGGCCCTCGGCCTGGTGATCCTCGGTCTGGCGTCCCTGCTGTCGGCGGTGAACTTCATCACCACGGTCTTCACGATGCGCGCCCCGGGGATGACGCTGATGCGCATGCCGGTGTTCGCGTGGATGGCGTTCGTGGTGTCGTTCCTGTTGCTGTTCAGCCTGCCGATCATCACCGTGGGCCTGTTCGAGGTGTTCCTCGACCGCAACCTCGGAACGCTCTTCTTCGACGCGGCCGGCGGTGGTGATCCGGTGCTCTGGCAGCACCTGTTCTGGCTGTTCGGGCACCCCGAGGTCTACATCCTGATCCTTCCCGCCATGGGGATCGTGTCCGAGGTGTTGCCGGTGTTCAGTCGCAAGCCGCTCTTCGGGCGCTCGTTCGTGATCTTCTCTGGCATCGCCATCGGCTTCATGGGCTTCGGGGTGTGGGCCCACCACATGTTCACCAGCGGGCTCGGCCCGGTGGCGGAGGCGGCGTTCGCCCTCACCACGATGTTCATCGCGGTGCCCACCGGCGTGAAGATCTTCAACTGGTTGGGGACGATCTGGGGCGGTTCGCTGCGGTTCAAGACGCCGATGTTGTTCTCACTCGGCTTCATTGCCATGTTCGTCATCGGCGGGTTGTCGGGGGTGACCCACTCCATCGTGCCCGCCGACAGCCAGCAGCACGACACCTACTACATCGTGGCCCATTTCCACTATGTGCTCTTCGGAGGCGCCGTCTTCGGGCTGTTCTCCGGGATCTACTACTGGTGGCCCAAGATCACCGGGCGGATGCTCGACGAGCGCCTCGGGAAGATCCACTTCTGGATCATGCTCATCGGGTTCAACCTCACCTTCGCCCCGATGCACGTCCTCGGGCTGGCGGGGATGCCCCGCCGGACGTACCGCTACCCGGAGGGTCTGGGGTTCGAGTTCTGGAACTTCATCGCCACGATCGGCTCGTACCTGATCGCCGTGTCGCTGCTGGTGTTCCTCTGGAACTGGTGGCGAACCCGCCGCGACGGCGAGATCGCCGGCAACGACCCCTGGGACGCCCGCACGCTCGAGTGGACGATCCCATCGCCGCCTCCTCACTACAACTTTGCCACCGTTCCGACGGTCCACTCGGAGGACGCCTTCTGGCACGAGAAGTACGGTGAGGACGAGGCCGGCCATGCGGTGCCGGCGGTGACCGGAGGCGCCGAAGGGGCCGACGAAGACCCCGAGGAGGACATCCACATGCCGTCTCCGTCGTACTACCCGGCCCTCAGTGCCTTCGGGATGTTCATCGTCTCGATGGGCTTCGTGTATCTCCCACTCGGCCTGGTCGCCGTCGGCGTGGGCGCGCTGGTCACGATCTGGGGACTGTTCGGATGGGCGATGGAGCCGCTGACGAGGGAGCCCCACGCATGAGCACCCTGACCCATCCCGATCCCACCGAGCACGCCGGGCATCCACCGCTGCCCCACGTCCGCAAGGTGGCGATGTGGGCCTTCCTCGGGTCCGAGTGTCTGTTCTTCGGATCGTTGATCTCGACGTTCCTCCTCTACCGGAATCGGACCGGCGGCGGCCCGACGGCCGCTGAGATCTTCGACATTCCTTTCACGTCGGTCTCATCGTTCATCCTCCTGATGTCCTCGCTGACGATGGTGCTGGCGCACCATGCGTCGGAGCGGAAGGACACACGTCGAATGCGGGTATGGCTGCTGGCAACCGCCCTCCTCGGCATGACCTTCCTCGCAGGCCAGGTGTTCGAGTTCACCGAGTTCGTCCATCACGGCCTGACCGTCTCCACCAGCCCGTTCGGGTCGTCGTTCTTCGTGCTCACCGGCTTTCACGGCGCTCACGTCGCCGTCGGGGTGATCATGCTCCTGGCGACCGCGTTCATGTCCTTCGGCGGGAAGCTGCGTGCCGACGGCGGGATGGATGTGGAACTCGTCGGCCTCTACTGGCACTTCGTCGACATCGTCTGGATCGTCATCTTCACCGTCGTCTACCTGCTGCAGGTGTAGCCATGGCCGATGCCGCCCACCGCCCCCATCCCACCACCCGCCAGTACTGGGAGATCGCCCTGGTATTGGCCGTGATCACCGCCGCCGAGGTCGCCGTCACCTATATCGATGCCCTCGATGGCGTGGTCGTGCCCCTCCTCCTGATCATGGCGGTGGCGAAGTTCTATCTGGTGGTGGCGTTCTTCATGCACCTCCGGTTCGACAAGCCGCTGTATCGCAACCTGTTTCTCATCGGGATCGTGGCCACGCCGCTCCTGTTCGCGGCGGTGCTGTTCACCTTCGGCGTCCTGATCGGCTGATGGCCGCCGGCGAGTCCGTAGGGCTCGACGCCTTCCCGTTCCACATCCATCCCGACGTCGTGGGCGTCGTGATTGCCATTGTGGGGTTCTACGTCTTCGGCCTCACCCGCCTCGCTCCGCGTCACGCTCCGCGAGGCGAGGCCGCGGTGACTCGACGTCAGGTGGCCTGGTTCACCGCCGGGGTAGCGCTCCTTCTTGCGGTCGACACCTGGCCGATCCACGACATCGCCAAGGGGAGCCTCTACTCGTTCCACATGATCCAGCACCTCGTCATGGCGCTGATCGTCCCGGCGGCCCTCCTCAAGGGGACGCCGTGGTGGCTGCTGCGCCTGCTCGTGAAGCCAATGCTCCCGGTGCTCCGGGTGATCACCCGACCGATCGTGGCCCTGCTCGTCTTCAACGGGATCTTCGCTCTCATCCACGCCCCGGTGATCGTCGAGGCGATGCTCACCAACGAACTCCTGCACTTCTCCTTCCACCTCGCGCTCCTTGGGTCGGCGTTGCTGATGTGGTGGCCGGTGATCGGCCCGATCCCCGACCTGCCCAAGCTCACCCCGCTGATGTCGATGGGATATCTGTTTCTCCAGTCGCTGATCCCCACCATCCCGGCGTCGTTCCTGACCTTCGCCGACGAGCCCGTGTATGAGATCTACGAGACGCTTCCCCGCCTGTGGGGTCTGTCGGTTCTGGACGATCAGCTGATCGCCGGGCTGATCATGAAGATCGGCGGAGGGGTGATCCTGTGGACCGTGATCGCCGTGGTGTTCTTCAGGTGGGCATTCGAGGAGGAGCGCGCCGCAGCCGCGGAGCGCCGCGTGAGAGCGCCGTTGCGATGAGACCACGGCTGGCAGCCCTGCTCCTACTCGCAGGGATTCTCGCGGGGTGTGCCGGTGATGAGGGCCGGGTCACGGGGGTCCTCACCGACGTCGAAGGCGACCTGACCGGAATCGAATCGTTCGAGCTGCTCACGGCTGGCGAGCGGATCCGCTTCGTCCCCGAAGACGGCCTCGACGTGTTCGGGGACGATGGGACGCCCCTCAGCCACCTCCACGAGCATCTCCAGACGGGCGACCCGGTCCGGGTCACGTACCGGGTCGATGGGAATTCCAGGGTGGCGATCCTGGTGGAGGACGCGTAGAGAGTCGCCCGTCGCCCGTCGCCCGTCGCCCGTCGCCCGTATCTCGTCTCCTCCCGTCTCGCCAGCGAAAGCGGGGACAACGGGGGAGTTCCCGCCGGAGGCGGGGGAGGGCGGCGACGCGCCGACGAGCCGGGTTATTTCCGCCGGGGGTTGCCGGCGATGACGACCGCCCCGGCGAGAATCAACGCGGCGACTCCTCCGAACACGATCAGGGCGACCTCGGTCTCCGACTCGAGGAAAACCTGGCTGAGGCCGAACACGATTGCGGCTCCGAGGGCGATGCCCAGGGCGGGAAGGCCCATGGCGGCGGCGGCGTCGCGCATGAACGCCCCCGGGCTGCGGGGCCAGGCCTCGCCGCCGACGCCGAGTGCTTCGGTGCGGGAGATCCGCTCGACCGTGCCACCGACGATCCCACCTGTCATCGTTCCTGCGATCAGGGCGATGACGCCTGCCCGGAACACCGAGAGGGTGACCAGGCCGCCGGTGAAGTCCCCGCCGGCGTTGATGCCGGCCCGGGTGGCGGCGAGCCCGACCACCGCCCCGACGCCGGCGCCGATGAGCGCCAGCGGAGCCGCAGCGAATCGGGGCTCGTCCGGAGCGGCCTCTCTGCCCACCGCGTATCCGATCAGACCGAGGATCGATCCCGATACCGCACCGGCGACCGCGACGAGCAGGTACATGGCGCTCTGGGTGACATGGAAGACCGGCGTCACCCGGCCGGGGACGTCGCCGACCGCATCCAGCCCGGCGTCGATCACCCGGGCGGAGGCGAGTGCGAGCACCGCGACACCGAGCAGGGCTCCCACGAGTGATCCGATCAAGATGGCGAACCAGGTCCGGCGTGGCACAGGGCTCCTCAGTCGTCGGCGTCGGCCGGGATGTTAGAGGGTGCGTCCTCCCGCGGTGCCGACTCCTCCTCGGCGCGCGCCCGCGCCCTCCGCTCGGCCCACCGGACCCAGAGGATCACGGCGAGGGCGGGCCCGGCGAGCAGCAGGATCTCGTCCCATCCGCCCTGATGTGCGAGGAGGGGCGAGGGCATGGGCGCAGGGTATCCCGTTGCCCGTTGCCCGTTGCCCGTTGCCCGTTGCCCGTTGCCCGTTGCCCGTTGCCCGCGCCTCCCCCGTCCCCGGGCTGCGAAGCCCCGATGTAGGCGAGTGACGGAAAGCGGTTGCCGGGAGCCGGGCTACTCGAGTCCGCTCGGATCCTCGGGGACGTCCACGGCGTACGTCTGGAGCACCTCGAGGGGGATCAGTTCCAGCACCGCCTCGTTGGTGGAGGCGAGCACCACGGGGGCGGCGACGCCGTCGCGATGCGCCCTGGCCCAGTTGCGAGCGGTCACACACCACCGGTCGCCGGGTTCGAGGCCAGGGAATCGGAACCGGGGCATCGGGGTCGAGAGGTCGTTGCCGATGGAGCGCTGGTGCTCCAGGAACTCGGCGGTCACCACTGCACAGATCGTATGGCTTCCCAGGTCCTCGGGCCCGGTGGTGCAGGCACCGTCGCGGTAGAAGCCGGTGAGGGGATCGGATGAGCACGGTTCGAGCGAACCGCCGAGGACATTGCGACCGGGCATGGGTCGAGTATGCCGTACCGGTGCTGGAGCGGGTGCGAAGGCCTGGCTCTCGCCGGTGACCGCTACGGTCGCCGGATGCCCATCCCGGATCTCAGCGATCCCAAGACCCTTTCGGATGCACTGGCCCCCCTGGCCATGAGGCCCGTGGGGGACCCGGTCACGATCGGGGAGGAGTACGGGTTCGCCAGTTCCCTGGTCAGGGTGGAGGTCACCGGCGCCGACGGCGAGCGCTCCGTCGTCGTGAAGGCCTGGGATGTCACCACCCATGGAACGGGTGAGATCGCCTTCTACGAGCAGTGGGCGACGCGGCTCCCGATCAGGCTCGCCTCTTGTTTCGGCTCCCACGCGGATGAAGAGACCGGCGTGCTGGTGCTCGAAGACCTCCCGGTCGCCCGTCAGGGCGACGCCGCCGAGTCGATCGAGGCGGTCGACGCCCGGACGATCGCTCTCCAGATCGCCTCGATCCACCAGGCGACCCGTGGGGCGGAACCGGGCATTCCGCCGCCTCGGCCCTCGCGCGACGCGGAGTGGCACGCGACCCGTCGTGCCGCCCACCTGGAGCGTCACGGGTCGCCAGAGGAGCCGATGTTGGGGCGGATCGTCGAGTGCTCGGAGCGTGCGGAGGCCCTTGCATCCGAGGTCCTGGCCAACGCCACACTCGGGTTGGTCCATGGCGACCTCCACGCCGACAACGTCGTCTACCTGCCCGACGACACTCCGGTCCTTCTCGACTGGGCTCGGCCCCACTGGGGTCCGGTCGCGGACCCGTTGGCCTCGTTGCTGCTCGGTACCGCGCCGGGCGAGGGCTACACGCAGGTGATCGAGGCAATCCGGTCGGTCCTGCCGCTTCCCGATGCCGAGATCCATGCTGCCCTGCTGCGTCGGCTGGTGGTCGCCACGCTCGGGACCGCCGTATGGCAGCCCGAGACCGAACGCCAGCATCGCCTGGTCGAAGCCGGGGTCGCCCAGGCCGCCGCCGCGGCACGATGGCTCGGCGAGGTGACGCCGGGCCTGATCGACGACCTGCTGCCCTGAGCTGAGCCGGGGGGGCACCGCACCACCCCCTCTGGGCCCGGTCTGGTGAGGGGCGATGGGAGACGGGCGACTCGGTTAGGGCCTTCCGCCCCATGACTCAGGTCTCCGGCGGCCGTACGGTCGAAGAGATGACTCAGACCGTGGGGCAGGTCGAGACCGCCCGCATGTTGCTCGGGGACGAAGCCGTCGCCCTCGGGGCGATCGATGCGGGCGTCTCCGCGGCATACGCGTATCCCGGCACTCCCTCCACCGAGATCATGGAGACGATCCTCCGGGCCGCACCGCCCGGGGTGGTCGCGTCGTGGACCGCCAACGAGAAGACCGCCTACGAGTCGGCCCTCGGCGTGTCGATGGCGGACCGGCGTGCCCTCGTGGCGATGAAGCACGTCGGGCTGAATGTCGCCGCCGACCCGTTCATCAACTCGGCGCTCGTCGACATCGCCGGCGGTCTGGTGGTCGCCGTCGCCGACGACCCCGGAATGCACTCGTCACAGAACGAGCAGGACAGCCGCCACCTGGCCGACTTCGCCCGGATCGTGTGTCTGGAGCCGGCGTCCTCTCAGGAGGCCTACGACATGGCCCGCGAAGCCTTCGAGGTGTCCGAGCGCTTCCGTGTGCCCGTCCTCCTCCGCCTGGTCACCCGCATCGCCCACGGGCGGTCCCCCGTCGAGCGCGCGCCGGCGATCCTGGGGCGGCCCGCCTCGAAGGCCGCCAACCGGGCGAATTGGACGCTGCTCCCGTCGAATGCGCGTCGGCTGTGGCGCGATCTGCTCCTCCGTCAGGACGAGATGACCGCCTGGAGTGACCGGAGAGCCGTCCTGAACCTCTCCGACGACGACCACGGCCTGGGGGTGATCACCACCGGCATCGCCCGCAACCACTACCTCGAGAACCTCTCCGATCTCGGTTTCACTCCCTCACACCTCCACGTCCCGGCCTACCCGGTGCCTCGCGAGGCGGTGCGCCGCCTGGCCGACTCGGTCGATCGGATCCTGGTGCTCGAAGAGGGCTACCCGTTCGTCGAGCGGGCGCTGGCCGGGCTGCTGCCCACCAGGTGGTCGGTGCTGGGGAGGCGCTCCGGCACCGTCCCCGCAGACGGCGAGCTCACCCCCGACACGGTGCGTCGGGCGCTGGGGCTCCCGGAGCGGCCCCGGGTCCCGATCGACATCACCCTCCCCGCGAGGCCGCCGCAGCTCTGCAAGGGCTGCCCTCACCACGACTCGTTTGCGGTGGTGCTCGGTGCCATCGATGGCCTCGAAGACGCCGTCGTCACCGCCGATATCGGGTGCTACACGCTCGGTGCCCTTCCGCCCTACGAGGCAATCGAGTCGTGCGTCTGCATGGGGGCCTCAATCGGGATGGCCCGCGGTGCCTCCGATGCCGGCCTGCGGCCCGCCCTGGCGGTCATCGGCGACAGCACCTTCCTCCACTCAGGGGTGACGCCGTTGATGGACGCCGTGGCCGTCGACGCGGACATGACCGTGCTGATCCTCGACAACGACACCGTGGGTATGACAGGCCAGCAGGACACGCTGCTGCCCGGCTCCCGGCTCGAGCCGATCATCGCCGGGCTGGGAGTCGATCCCACCCACCTCCACGTCGTCGAGATGACGGCGAAGGCGGTCGACGATCTCACCGAGTTGCTGCGCAAGGAGATGGCCCACCCCGGGCTGTCGGTGATCGTCGCCGCCAAGGAGTGTGTCGAGGCGCTCAAGGACCGGAGGAGGCGATCGTGAACCTCGTGATCGCCGGTGTGGGTGGTCAGGGTGTGTTGTCGATCGCCGCCATCATCACCGAGGCGGCAAGGCGCGAGGGTCTCTTTGTCAAGCAGGCGGAGGTGCACGGCATGGCCCAGCGCGGCGGATCGGTTCAGGCCACGATTCGGCTTGCACCCGAACCGGTGGCCAGCGAACTGGTGCCCCTCGCCTCCGCAGCTCTCGTCATTGGACTCGAGCCGGTCGAGGCGCTGCGGCAGGCTCCGTTTCTGGCCACAGACGGCGTCGTGGTCACCGCTGCCGAGCCCTTCGAGAACCTCCCCGAGTACCCTCCGCTGGACGAGGTCCACCAGGCGGTGACGCGGGTCGGTGGCCATCTGGTCGAGGCGAACCGGCTCGCTCGGGAGGCCGGGTCGCCGCGGTCCGCGAATGTCGTGATGGTGGGCGCGGCCTCCCCGTGGCTGCCGATCGGGGAGAGCACGATCGAGGACTGCATCCGCGAAGGGTTCGCCGCCAGGGGCGAACGGATGGTCGAGGCGAACCGGCGTGCGTTCCGTCTGGGACGCGACGCGCTTTCGTCCGCCCGGGCCTGAGATGCCGACCACGACGGAGATCGTCGACCGGCTCGTCGCGAGCAGGTCGGCGGGGGAGACGCTGTCGGAGCCCGATGCGCAGCGGATCACGACGTCGCTGGGCATCGGGGTCCCGACCATGGTGGTGGTGCGAACCCCGTCCGAGGCGGCGGCGACCGCACTCTCCGGTGATCGTGTCGTCCTCAAGGTGGTCGGGCCCGCCCACAAGACGGACATCGGAGGCGTGCGAACCGTCGAGAACACACCGGACGCCATCCTCGCCGCAGCCAGGGAGATGGAATTCGGTCCGGACGGCCTGCTCCTTGCCGAGTTCGTGGAGCACGAGGGCGAGATCCTCGCCGGGGTGAGGTGGACAGACGGTTTCGGTCCCGTGGTGATGATCGGCGCCGGAGGGATCGAGGCAGAGACGGCCCCCGATCCGGCGTTTCTGTCACGGGCGACGATGGCGTCGGCCGAGCGGGTGTTGCTCGAAGCAGAGGGATCCCGTGGGCTGCTGCAAGGCCGGCGTGGCGCGTCGTCACCCGCCGCCCTCGAGGACTCGATCTCTGTGGCTCGGAAGCTCCTGGACCTCGGAGAACTGGCGATGCCGCACCTTCTGACCGACTTCGAGATCAACCCCCTGGTCTTCACCGAGCGCGGCCCCGTGGCGCTCGACGCTCTGGGGGTGGTGGGCACGGCCAGGAAGCGCTCACCCCAACCACGACCTGTGGAGGCGATCCGGCAGCAGCTCGAGCCCGAGACCATTGCCGTGATCGGCGTATCGGAGCGGATGAATCCCGGTCGGATGATCGTCCGGAACATCCTCGCTGCCGGCTTCCCGTCGGACCGGTTGACCATCGTCAAGGCGGGCGCCGAACTGTTGGAGGGGTGCCGATGTGTTCCCGACATCGAGTCGCTCCAGGGCCCCGTGGACCTGCTCGTGGTGGCGGTGGGCGCCAATGCGGTCGACGAAGTGCTGGGCGAAGCCATGGAGAAGGCACGTTCGGTCATCCTCATCCCCGGAGGGCTCGGCGAGCGTCCCGGCAGCGAGGATGCCGCGAAGCGGATACGCCAGAGGCTCGCAGCGGCTCGCGAGCAGCGTCGCCCTGCGCCGGTGGCCAGCGGCCCCAACTCGATGGGCATCCGGTCCGCTCCGGGGCGTTTCGACGCCACTTTCATCCCCCCGGAGCGCCTGACCGGCGGGAAAGCCGTCGCCCACCCGGTTGCGGTCGTCGCCCAGAGTGGGGCGTTCACCCTGTCCCGTCTGGACCGGTTGCCATGGCTCCATCCCCGCTACGTGGTGACGGTCGGCAACCAGATCGACCTCACCGTCGCCGACTATCTGGAGTACTTCGAAGCCGATCCCGAGGTGATGGTCGCCGCCTGCTACCTGGAGGGTATGGCCCCGGGTGACGGTTCTCGGGCACTCGCAGTCTCCGCACGGCTGCGCGAGCGCGACGGGGTGCTTCTCTGGTACCGGGGCGGCCGGACGGCGGCGGGCGCTCGCTCGGCCGCATCTCACACCGCGGCGATCGCCACCGACGATCGGGTCGCCCGGGCGCTGGGCTCCGGCGCCGGGATCCTGGAGGCGGGCTCGCTCGACGACTTCGACGACCTGCTGCGCCTGGCCGGCCGATTCGCAGTCCGGTCCCTCGGTGGACCGGCCATCGGTGTCGTCACCAACGCCGGCTTCGAGAGCGTTGCCGCGGCCGACAGCCTCGGCGCGCTTCGCCTCGCCGGTCTATCCGACGTGACCAGGAACACGATCAGTGACCTGCTCGGAGGAGCCGGTCTGGCGAGCATCGCCGGCGAGGCGAATCCCCTGGATCTGACCCCGATCGCCGGCGACGAGGTGTTTGCGGACGCGGTGCACGCCGTCCTCGACGATCCGGGCGTGAACCTGGGTGTGGTCGGATGTGTGCCCTACTCGCCTGCGGTCGGGATGCTCCCAGGGGACGTCGGCCGGCACGGCTCCCTCGTCGAGCGACTCGCCGTCCTGGCGGGGCACCCGACGCCCTGGGTGGTCGTGGTCGACGCGGGCCGGCTCTACGACCCTGCTGCCGACCGGCTGGAGGCCGCCGGGATACCGGTCATCCGATCGATGGATCGAGCGGTGCGCCTCCTGGGCCAATACGCCGAGTGCCGTCTGAGGAGGGATTCATGACCGGCGGCGAGCTCCTTGCGAAAGGCCGTGGTGACTAGTCAATTCGTGCGCCGAGGAATGGTCATCGAGTCGGTGGTGATCGCGAGTCGATGAATGAGGCCGTGACATTCGACGAGGAACTACATCAGGCACTCGAGTTCGTTGGGGTGGAGGGGGAGATCGATCAGGAGCATCTTCCTGCTTCGACGGTGCAGGTCGTGGACCTTCCAGAGGAGGAGTCCCGGACTCCGCAGCAATGGGAGTATCTGGCGACGTACGGAGGCACCAACTCGGCAGACGCCCAGCGTCGCCTCAACGGCTTCGGAGCCGACGGGTGGGAGCTGGTGTCGGTGGTGCCGCCGCACGACCCCTCGGGCCAGAC
The DNA here is from genome assembly GCA_035464675.1 of Acidimicrobiia bacterium. GTDB lineage: Bacteria > Actinomycetota > Acidimicrobiia > Spongiisociales > UBA11373 > JAUYIV01. The sequence goes on along the minus strand of DATHSA010000067.1, from coordinate 13,436 downwards.
GGTCCTGTACCTGAAGCGACCCCTGTCGCGCTGAGCACTCGGCCTCTAGGGTCGGCACATGCGATACCGGCACGTCGCCGTGTTCGTCGGTCCCGACCTGCGAGCGGCCGAGGAGTATTACGCGCGACTCTTCGGTCTCCAGGTCGTCGTGCGCGAGGCGCCGCAGGGCGGCGGGGGGATCGACGCCGCCGTCTGGGCGCAGTTGCCGCAGGACAAGACCTGGGACGACGCCGAGGCGGCCGGTGTGGAGATCGGGATGGTCGGCCTCGAGCGTGACGATGTGACGCTCGCCCTGTTCCCCGCGGCGCCGACGGGCGAGCGGTTCTATGCAGTCGGGTTGGTCGCGACTCGCGACGAGATCGAGGCAGTGGCTGGTCGGCTCGCCGATGAAACCATCGAAGACCACCGGGAGGAGTGGCTGGCCTTCCTGGATCGGTACGGGGTGAGGTGGCAACTGTCGACGCGGGCGCCCTTTCGGGGTGCCGGGGATTCGCAGGGACGCTGGCTCGACGTGTGACGGGTTCGGCGGAAGCCCCCCCTCATCTTCGAAGCATGGTGGATGTGATCGATTCCGGGGTCACCGAGACGTTCCGGCCGACGGACGACTCGATACCCTCGAAATCGGCCGCATCGAGATCGTCGGTGTGGCGACTCAGCGAGCAGTCCGGTATCGGAGGTTCACGACACCGTTGCTGAAACGCCGTTCATCCAGGAGCTCGAGCTCGATGCGCACATGTCGGGGCAATGCGCGCTTTCCCCCACCGACGGCGAGCGGATAGACGAAGAACTGGCACTCGTCGACGAGCCCCGCCTCGAACGCATGTGCCGCCAGGTTCGGACCGCCCACGGACATGTCATGGGTGGCCGACGCCTTCATGCCGCGGACCGACTCGGCTTCGAAGCTGCTCTCGAGCCGCGTCGTTGCAGTCGATGCGGCCGTGAGTGTCATGGAATGGACCACCTTCTCTGCGTCTCTCCAGACGTTCGCGAAGTCGGCCATGAGCGGCGACTGGGCGGCGAGGCTGGGGTCGGTCTCCCAGACGGCCATCGTCTCGTACATGCGCCTTCCCAAGAGGTGGGTGCCCAGCGGTCGTATGAGATCGGTGATGAACGCGAACACGTCGTCGGCGGGTTCGGTCCACTGGAAATCGCCCTGCTCGTCCTCGGTGTATCCGTCGAGGGACACGTTTGCGATGTAGAGGAGTCTGGCCATGCCGTTACGGAACCACGAGGTCGTGGAAGGTGTCGCTGGGGGCGAGCCCGTGCATCAGTCGACACGCTGGACACCGGCCCCCGGGGCGGTCACCGCGGCGCAACTCGACCTGAAGCCCTCTGCCGTCCGCCCTCTCCCTACGCGTCCGGCGCGTCGGGCTCCGGGGTCTCGCAGTGGTCCTTCGAGTAGATGCCGGTCACGAGGGCGTCCTCGGCCTGGGAGTCGACCGGGCCCCACAGCAGGAGGTCGCCGCCCTGGTTCTCTCGAAGTTCGAAGGTCAGGCCGATGGCGTCGTCGACCACGTACACGATGCTGAAGCCCTCATAGATCCGCTCGAGGTCCCCGACCTGATCGCCCACCCGGAGACCCGAGAGGGTGGCGATGTCGGTGGTGGGGGAGCTGATGCCTCCGTATCGCAGGTCCAGGCGGTACGAGACGAACTCGGCGCTGCCCTGCTCGCCGACGGAGACGATGTTGAGCGGTCCCCATCGGACCACCCGCACCGAGTCGCCGGGGCACTCCCCGAAGCTGCCATCGCCGACACGGAATCCGGTGTCGTCGGTGGGCTGCCCGTACGTCGAGGCCAGGCGTCCGAGCACCTGGTCCGACGCGTCCCCGAATTCGAGGGAACCGATTCCGGCCGCCCTCATCTGCATCTCACTGAGGGGGATCGGGTCGCCGACGGGGACGATCGTGCCGTCACCGCCGCCGCCGGGGATCGTCGTCTGGCCAGGGACCGTCGTACTGCCGTCGTCGGGCAGGGAAGTCGTCGAGGTGTCGCCGGGAACCGTCGTGTCGGTGGGAACCGTCGTGGCCACGGTGGTTCCGCCGGCGGTCCCCTCCGAGGCGCCGCCGAACACGCCGAACGTGATGATGCTGACCGCGGCGAGCACCGAGGCCACCGCCAGTCCGACTATCCACGGGTTGGGCTGGTCACCCCCTCGGGGCGGACCGCCGCCCGGCTGTGCGGGGCGCTGCTGCGGCCGCGGTGATCCGCCCTGCGGGGCCTTGCCGCGGGCTGGCTCAGATGGTGTGAAGTCGGGGTCGAAGGAGGGGAAGGGTTCCCCGCCGCCGGGCCCGGCTGGTGGTTGTCGTTCCACGGCTGACCTCTCCGGACCATCCTAAGTGCGGGATTCGCGAAAGGGCGTCACGCATTCTCGCGGGCAGCTCAGCCCTCGGCCGGAGCGAAGAGCGAGGCAGCCGAAGGATCTGCCGCCACGACGACCTCCTCGAACGACTTCGTGGGTACGAGCACGTAGCGACCGTACGGGTCGATGTAGTTCGCCACCTCCAGCACCGGCCGGACGATCGTCGACAGATCCAGGGATCGCAGGCTCCACGCGGTGCCGATCGCCTGCCCGAGGCTCAGGTTGTCGTCGATGGTGAAGGTGTTGGACAGATCCTCGACCAGCGCGGTCAACTCGGATATGTCGGTGAAGCGCTTCACCCGGCTGAGGGCCTGGACGATGAGGTCCTGCTGTCGCTGATTGCGCGCGAGGTCGCTCACCGAGTCCATGGTGCGCCACACCCCGTCGATCTGCTCCTGGGTCCGGCGGGAGCGCACCCACGACAGGGCCATGTCACCGCCGATGGTCGAGCACCCCGCAGGCAGCCGCAGCGGGGTGGGTTGCACGTTGAGATCCCGAACGGGGTTCTCGACGCACACCTCGATGCCCCCGACTCTGTCGACGATGGCGCGGAAGCCGTCGAAGTCGAATACGGCGAAGTGGTCCACCTGGATACCGGTGAAGTCCTCGACCGCCACCGCCAGCTGCTCCGGCCCGTTGGCGAAGTCCCCGCAGCCGTTGAGATTGGCGTTGATCCGCGACATCTCGCCGGTGCACGGGTTGGGCAGGTAGAGGTCGCGGGGGATGGAGAGCAGGATCGGGTTTGCGCCATCCGCGGGGAGGATGAACATCAGAATGACGTCGGCTCGCCGGCTTTGGCCGAGGGCATCGCGTTGGTCGCTGCCGATGATGAGATAGGCGTCGACCGTCTCGTCCGAGCTGCGGCTCAGGGCGGTGGCGTAGGCGTCTGCCTCTTGTGCCAGTTCGCCCTCGATGATGGGGCCGGCCTGCTCCAGCGGCGTCTCTGCGGGAATCGGCTCGTAGTCGACTTCGACCTGACCCGACCCGGTCCCCTCCAGGGCGACTCGTGCGGACCCGGGGTTGAACGAGACCCGGTCGACGTCGCTCCAGGCACGCCATAGCCGGTATCCCGTCCACCCGGCGACGACAACGAACGCGACGCCGATGACGACGAAGACGCGACGCAGGTACCCGTTCACCCTCGTGTCCATTGGACCGGAATGTAGACGTTGGTGTCTGGTAGAGATTCGGCGAGATGTTCGTCGACGCTCATCGCGGCAGAGCCGCCTCCAATTCGGAGGGATCGGTGGTCGGCGCATCGCAGACGAATCCCCGGCATACGTAGGCGGTGGCCCTGGAGTCGCGAGGCGGTTTGTCCGTCAGCAGCGGCACGACGCCGCCCTCGTCGCCGGTCGCCAGGAACACCTCGGGTCGGTATCGGGACCGGACCACCTCGATCAGTTCATACCGGTCAGGCCCCACGATCGCCACCTCGTGTGCGGGCGCCAGCTGGACCAGGGAGACGGCGAGGAACTGCCCGGCTGCGGCAGGGTGCCGCTCCATCAGCAGGGAGGCGCCACGAAGGGTGACGTCGACGCGATCGAACCACGCAGGCTCGGCCGAGAACGCCGCCATGTACTGCATCGCCTCGGCGGCCAACGAGTTGTCCGAAGGAGTGGGGTTGTCGAAAACGTTCTTGGGCCGGGCGATGAGCTGCTCGGCATCATGTCCCGTTGCGAAGAACATCCCGTCGGACTCGTCGAGAAACAGGTCGACCATCTTCTGGGTGGTACCCGCTCCATGGCGATACCACACGTCGTCGCCGGTGGCTTCGAACAACACGAAGAACGCCACCGCCGTCGCCGCGTAGTCGTCGCAGAAGGCAGGGATCCGTCCTCGGCCGTCCCGGCGGGCCCGAATGAGACGGCCATCGGGCAGGCGCATGTCGTCGAGGATGTACCTCGCCGTCTCCTGGGCCGCCTCGACGTATCTGGCATCCCCCAGTACCACTCCGGCTTCCGCAAGGGCCCGCACGGCGAGGGCGTTCCACGCGCAGATCGCCTTGTCGTCGAGACCCGGACGGACTCGCTCGGCCCTGATGTTCAGGAGCCTCTCCTCGGCGCGGCCGACGATCTGGCGGGTCTCGCCGACGCCCAGATCGAACTCGGCGGCCACCTCCTCGATCGTCAGCGGCTCGTGGAGGATCGAGCGACCCTCGAAGTTGCCCTCCGGGGTGACCCCGAGTGCCCTCGTGACCAACTCCGCATGGTCGCCGGCGGCCCGGACCACCTCGTCGTGCGCGAAGACGTAGAACCTGCCCTCCTCTCCCTCGGAGTCCGCGTCCTCGCCGGATGCGAAGCCGCCACCCGGTAGCGCCAGGTCACGCAGCATGTACTCGAGGGTGGTTCTCGCCACCGTGCGGAACCTCTCGACGCCGGTGATCTGAAATGCACGGGTGTAGATGCGGGCGAGCAGTGCGTTGTCGTAGAGCATCTTCTCGAAGTGGGGCACGAGCCACCCGGCGTCCACCGAGTACCGGGAGAACCCGCCTCCGAGGCGGTCATGGATCCCGCCCCGGGCCATGGCTTCGAGGGTCCGCACCAGCATCCGCTCGGCATCCGGCGCCCACGGGCGCCCGCAGGCCCGGAGGAGGAACTCGAGGGTGGGTGCCTGGGGGAACTTGGGCGCGCCACCGAATCCGCCGTTGCCCTCGTCGAACTGCGCCGCCAGGCCGGCCATGGCCCGCTCGAGGAGGTCGGCTGTCGGAGCACCGCCGGGCGGCACCGTCGGTGTGGCGATCGACTGTCTGAGCGCACCTGCCTGGACACCGATCTCGTCCCGTTTGTTCGTCCAGGCGTCGGTCATCGCCGCGAGCACCCGTCGGAAGGAGGGCATTCCGCCGCGGTCCGCCTTCGGGAAGTAGGTGCCTGCGTAGAACGGCTCGCCTTCGGGTGTGAGGAACACCGTCATCGGCCAGCCACCCCGCCCGGTCATGGCCTGGACGGCATCCATGTAGATGCGGTCGACGTCGGGACGCTCCTCGCGGTCGACCTTCACGTTGACGAAGTGTTCGTTCATGACCCCGGCCGTGGCGGGGTCCTCGAACGACTCGTGGGCCATGACATGGCACCAGTGGCACGAGGCGTATCCGACCGAGAGCAGGATGGGCACGTCGCGCCTCCGGGCCTCGGCGAACGCGTCCTCACCCCACTCGAACCAGTCCACAGGGTTGTCGGCATGTTGCTGGAGGTACGGCGAAGTCGCGTCGGCGAGGCGATTGGGCATGCGGAAGATGGTACGAAGTCCGCGCCGCCTACCTGAGGTCCGGCTCCGCGCCCGAGATCGCCCGCCTCGACGCCCAACCACGTGGGGTGGTCGCCTATCAACAGTTCGTGTTTGAAATACCCTCGCAGGGGGGAACGCGAAAAGCCTGGAATCCTCAAACGAATTGGGGGGTTCACAAGAAGGACGCTCTATGACATAGTGAGCGGGAGCCGGCCCTTGTGAAACAGTTCACCAGCGCCAACGTTCTCCGGCGCACGGGCCGGCTACGCATTTCCAGGGACGACGGACGGGTGAGACCACCCGGGGAGAGGACACAAGACGAATGGCAGTTGCGAAGACGCGGCGCGACCGAGACCGGAACAAGCTCACCGATGAGCGCGGCCGGCTGACCACCGACCTGGTGAGTCAGTACCTCACCGCCATCGGCGAGTACGAGCTCCTCACTGCCGAGCTCGAGGTCGAATTCGCCCAGAAGATCGAGGCCGGCGAAGAAGCCGCCAAGCGCCTCGAAGAGGGCGACTACAAGGGCAAGACCGAAGAGATCGAGCTCAAGCGTCTCATGCGCCTCGGCCGCCAGGCCAAGGACGACTTCCTCACCGCCAACCTCCGGCTGGTGGTCGCCAACGCGCGCCGGTATGCCAACACCTCCGGCATCGACTTCCTCGATCTGATCCAGGAGGGGAACCTCGGCCTGATCCGCGCCGTAGAGAAGTTCGACTGGCGCAAGGGCTTCAAGTTCTCCACCTATGCCACGTGGTGGATCCGCCAGGCGATCACCCGTGCGATCGCCGACAAGTCTCGGACCGTCCGCATCCCCGTTCATCTCCACGACACCCTCGCTGCGGTGCGTGCCGCCCAGGCCAGCCTCAAGGCCGAGCTGGGCCGCGACCCCAAGCCGGCCGAGATCGCCGAGGAGGCGGGCGTCACCGTCAACAAGGTCGAGCTCGCCCTCGGCGTCGCCGACACCGTTTCGCTCGAGCAACCCGTCGGTGAAGATGGCGCCCAGCTCGGTGACTTCATCGAGGACGAGGACGCCGTCGACCCCGTGCGCGTCACCGAGGAAGGCGACATCGCCGACAGCCTGCGGCGGTCCATCTCACGTCTTCCCGACCGCGAGGGTCGGATCCTGGCCCTTCGCTACGGATTCCTCGATGGTGTGCCTCGCACCCTCGAAGAGATCGGCGAGGAGTTCAACCTCACTCGCGAGCGCATCCGTCAGTTGGAGAAGCTGGCGTTGTGTCGGTTGCGCCACCCCTCGTTCGGGATCCGCGAGCAGGATCTGGTCTGAGGTCGAAGCGCCGTCATTGGTCGGCGCTCGTTCGACCGTCAAGGGTACGAAGGCCCCGGTCGTGGGGCTGCCCTGAGACCGTCACGACGACCGGTCCCTCGTCGATCGCGGCATCACGGCACGCCACTAGCCTCAATCGTGAACGATCAGGGAGCATGTGATGAAGCTCGGGGCGCTCGTTGGCGGCTCGGCGACCGTCATCGGCAGTGAGGCGACGCTCGGCGACGCCGCCGAGGCGTTGGTGGAGGCCGGGGTGGGAAGCCTCGGCGTGATCGTCGATCGCGAACTCGTCGGGATCATCACCGAGCGCGATCTGGTCAGGGCGCTCGCCGAAGGGGCCGATCCGGAGACCGACACGGTCGCCGACTGGATGGCAGACGCTCCCGACACCTTCTCACCCGACGTGGATGTCGAGGAGGCTGCCAGGTGGCTTCTCGAGGTGGGCTACCGCCATATGCCTGTGATGGAAGACGGCGAACTGCTCGGCATCGTCAGCATCCGCGACATCCTCTGGGCGCTCGTGAGCAACGGTTCGGCCGAGTAGCGGTCGTCTGTCGCCTGTCGCCTGTCGCCGTTTGGCCTCCATCTCCGCGCCGCCACGCACGGGTAACAGGGGACGGGGAACCAAGGCATGCGCAGTACCCGGCGACGGCGTCACAGGACCGCAGCCAACCTCCGATTGATGGCATCCATCACCGCTCGCGCCGCAGCGAGGCGATCGTCGACCTCCCCCTGGATTGCGCTGCCGACCAGTATCTGAAGTCCGTAGCGAACCTGGGCGAGCGCCACCCGGGCCGAGCCCAGGTCGGTGGTGGCGAGCGCCAGCAACTCGAGCGCGGGTGCGTTCGTCGCGATGCGGGTGACGGCGTCGAGCGTCGCTTCCCCGGCGAGCCGGGGCCGCTGCGACGCCGATCCGACGGCCTGGCCGTGCCAGTCCTTCTCTGCCCAGCCCAGTGTCACGGTGACCCGAGCATCCTCACCGTCTACATCGTCGTCGATCGACACGATGTTGGGGCGTGCGTCCACCGCATCGGAGAGTAGCGGCATCGCGCGCGCCACGATGTCGCACCGATCGAGGACCTCGACGATGGTCAGCTCTTGCCGAGGCTGCGGTTCACCGCGTCGAGGGTGGCCCTGGCGAACGCCACCTGACGGTTGTCGGCATCGATCACCGCGGTGCCGACGAGTGCACGCTCGATATCCGGCTCCGTCACGACCACCAGCGCGATGTCGGACCCTCCCGACCTGGTGGTCGATGCGTCGACGAGGCGGTAGTCGAAGTCATCCACCGACTCGATCGCGCGAAGCGTCGCGGCGGCGACGAGCCGGGATCGCGAGCCGGCTCCGGGCTCACCGGCCGACTCGCCGACGTGTTGTTCGCCATCCCACATGAGGATCACCCGTACCTCGGCGCGGTGCTCCTCGGTCGACTCGTCGACACGGAGCAGCGCCACGCGTGCCGTGGCGGTGTGGATCGGGGTCACAGACGCGGTCATGCTGCGTATTCGGCAGTTTCCGCGAACGGGTTTAGACAAGCCTCCAGCTTCCAGTCCCCGGCTTCCAGCCCGAAATGGTCGATGCGATCGCGCCGTGTGGAGCGATCTTGCTGGTGGCTGGTGGCTCTCAGACCGGTATCCACACCAGAATCGGATCCTCCACGTGGATATCGGTCTTCTCCAGGTCGATGTCGAGCGTCTCGATGGCTTCGGCCTTCTCGCGCCACTCGGCCTGGATCTCGCCGAACTCCCGTTCCAGGTCCGCTTCGAGCTGCTCCACGTCCTCCGTCTCCTTCGTCATCCTGGCTTCGGCGGAGCTGAGCCGCTGCTCCGCCTTGCGGGTCATCGACCGCTTCGACGCCGCGGTGGACATCGAAGACGGGCGTCGATTGCCCAACAGGACGCCGATGAGGGTCCCCGCACCCGATGCCAGCTCCTCCTGCCGGCGGGTCTCGACGTCGAGCCGCGCCTCTTGGACCTTCCGATCGGCGGCAACGATCTCGTCACGGGCTCTTTCGATGCGGGTTGCGTACCTGTCGCGTAGCTTGGCGATCTGCTCGTCGACAGCCCGCTCGGCCGCGTCCTCGCAGCGGTTCACGAATTCGTCCCGGGATTCGCCGACACGCCCGTAGAGCTTGAGGGCCGGGTTGCGGAACACCTCCACGGAGCGCACCCGGTGGAGATGCGACTGGATCGCCTTTGCTGCGTCCGAGAAGTATCCGGACTCACCGATCGGCGCGTCGGGGACCATGTACTCGGCGTCGCCCTGAGGTTCGGCGAGGAAGTCGCGCTCGTCGTGGTCGACAGCGATCGCCGTCGACGGATCCAGGGGCTCGGTCAGTGGGAAGAACACTGCCTCCCACTCCTCGTCGTGATCGACGCCGGCCCTCGTGTCGTCGAACGTGAGGTGCACCCGGATCGCCATACCAGGGGCATACCTGGTCGAGCCGCGACGTGCCCCGATCTCCGCCGCCCACTCCGCAGCCGGGTCGAGGTACCTCACCGGTGTTCCCGGCGCGGTCTGTGGTGCCAGAGGCGTGCTGTCGCCCGACGAGGTCGCATTCTGGGGTGCGGGGCTCCTGATCTCCTTGCGCTCGTCGCTGCCGACCAGCCGGGCGACCTCGTCCCGGGTGAGTGGACCCCGTAGATAGGACATCGCCCAGCGGGTCGTGAACACCCGGGGCTTCGAGCCTCGCGTCGTGTGGAGGAGGAACTGGCGCTTGCCGAGCCCGGAGATGACCTTGTCGAGCGCCGACACATCGGCGTCACCGCTCGCCGTCTCCAGAGCCTCGAGGATGCGGGCCTTGTCGCGTTCGGTCTGCAGGCGGCCGATCAGCCAGGTCCCGGCGTTCGACATGGCTTTGTAATCGAGGTCGACCGGGTTCTGAGTCGACAGCAGCATCCCGATGCCGAAGGCCCGTGCCTGCTTCATGAGGGTCAGGATCGGCTTCTTGGCCGGCGGCATCGCCGACGGCGGGACGAATCCGAAGACCTCGTCCATGTAGACCATCGCACGCAGGTCGCTCGACCCGGGTTGCGAGCGCATCCACGTGACCAGTCGGCCGAGGATCGTCGTCACCACGAACTGGCGCTGGTCGTCGGAGAGGTGTGCCAGGTAGACGATCGACGCCTGCGGCGTGCCGTCCTCGGCCCACAGCAGGCGTTCGGGGTCGAGCGGCGGGCCCGAACGCCACTCCGCGAACGAGGGCGATGCCACCAGCGTGTTGAGGCGCATGGCCAGCGCCAGGCGGTCCTTCTCGGGGAAGAAGGCGTCCATCTCGAACACACCGAGCTTCCGCATCGGTGGCAGATGGACCCGGGCGATCAGGTCTTCGATGGTGAGGTCGTCTCCGTCGCGCCACGCCTGCTCGACGAGGTTGGACAGCAGGATGTGCTCACGCCCGGCAAGCGGATCGGCATCGACTCCGACGAGGGCGAGGATTCCCGAGACGAGGCCCTCGATCTCGTCGCGGGCGGTTTCGGCATCGGAGTCCCAATCCACATCGGGTGAGGCCAGCGACCCGAGCACGTTCATCGGCACGCCGGCCGACGATCCCGGTGTGTAGATCGTGAACCCGGCGGAGCCCCGCAGTGAGCCGATGTCGCTGCCGTCGAGATCCCAGGAGGCCAATCCGCTCTTCCACAACTCTGCCGTCTTCTCGGCGAGCGCCTCGACCGTGATGCCCTCCCGCTCGGCCTCGGCCCGGTCCACCCATGGCTCGAAGTCCGCGGGAGCGAGGTCGGGGAAGGTGAGAAGGAGGTTGGTCATGTCGCCCTTGGGGTCGAGTATCAACGCCGGGATCCCAGCCCGCAGCGCCTCCTCCAGGTAGATGATGCCCAGACCGGTCTTGCCGGACCCCGTCATGCCCACGATCACGCCGTGGGTGGTGAGATCCCCGGCGTCGTACGTGGTGTCGTCGCCGGTCCGCTCACCGGACGCCGGCTCGATGTCCCCGCCGAGGTGGAAGCGGTCTGCGGCCATGAGCCGAGTCTACGGAGGCGATCGGCGGCCACAGCACCGGAGATGCGGGACCGTGGCACTAGCCTCGGCGATCATGCGACGACCGACCGTTCTGGGCCTGATCGTCTTGGGTCTCGTCGCCGCCGCGTGCGGTGGCGACACCGGCCCGGCATCTCTCGACGTCGAGACCAAGACCGGATACGCGGTCATCGTGGAGGAGACCGGGGCAAGCCTCTCGATCGGCTTCAGCACCGACCGCGACGCTGCGGCGGGCGAGGCCTACGACGTCACCCAGGCGGTCTGGCGCGTCGGCGAGGGACCGTGGACCGAGCCTCCGGTGTCATGCCTCGGCCGGGGCCAACGCGTCCAGCTGGGCATCACGATGGTCGAGAAGGAGAACCGTCCTGGCTTGCTCGAGGAGCGGGTGGTCTGGCTGGTCTGCCTGGCGCCCGAGTAGCCATCCCATCACCCGTCGTCCGTCGGTTGCCACCAGCCCTTCGTCACGGGAGTCGGGGACCGGCGACGAGCGACCCTAACCGGGCGGCACCCGCCGCCTGATCGCCTCCACGGCCGCCTCGACGTGCGGGACCGTGGTGATCAAGTCCGTGTCGGCGCCGAGATGCTCGCCGAGGAAGTCGATGATCTCCTGCCAGCGCTCGCCGACCACCACCACCGGCTTTGGCAGGGACCCGCTGAAGCGGGCCACGTAGGCGAGATTCCAGGCGATCGCCAGCTCCGCAAGGGTGCCCAGGCTGCCGGGGAGCGTGATGCTCCCCGAGGAGACGTCGGTCAGTTCGTGGATGCGCTCCACCAGGTGGGCAGCCTGGGACTCCTCGGTGACGAACTCGTTGGCCCCCGACCGGTCCGGGAAGGTGCCCGGCGCGGTCACGCCGATCACTCGTCCGTTCGCTTCGTGGGCGCCGCGGGAGACCGCCTCCATGACCCCGCCGTACCCGCCGGTCGCGACGGCGTACCCGGCGTCGGCGAGCTGTCGTCCGCAGGCCATCGCCTGTTCGTACAGGCCATCCCCCGGCTCCGACGCCGAAGCCCCGAACACGGCGATGACGGTCCGCATGCCGGGAGCGTACCGAGGAACGCCGCCGGTCAACGCGGCCGCGGACCGCCGGGCGGGGTCCGCCGTCCCTCCCCCGCGGACCTGCGGGCGTCCGGCACCGGAGGAGGATGCTCCGTACGTCTGGCCCCCTCGGCGAGAGAGGTAGGTTTCACGTCGACCAGGAGCCCATATGCCTTATCGCACCATCATCGAGCCGTTCAGGATCCACAGCGTCCAGGCCATCGACTTTCCCACCCGGGATCAGAGAGAGGCGGCGCTCCGTCGAGCCGGGTACAACCTCTTCGGACTTCACGCCGACGAGGTGATCATCGACCTGCTCACCGACTCGGGGACCGGCTCGATGTCGGCAGAGCAGTGGGCGGCGTTGATGGTCGGCGACGAGTCGTACGCGGGGAGTCGGTCCTTCTACCGGTTCGCCGAGGCCGTGATGGATCTCACCGGGTTGCCCGAGGTGATCCCGGTCCACCAGGGACGCGCCGCCGAGTGGATCCTGTTCTCGGTGGTCGCCTCGGAGGGGTCGGTCGTCCCCAACAACACACACTTCGACACCACGCGCGCCAACGTCGAGTACCAGGGTGCCGAGGCCCGCGACATGGTCATCCCCGAAGGGCGCGACCCCGGCCTGGACCATCCCTTCAAGGGGAACATGGACCTCGATGCCCTGGAGCAGACGATCGCCGAGGTGGGCGCCGACCGGATCCCGCTCGTGATGGTCACGGTCACCAACAACTCCGGGGGCGGCCAGCCGGTGTCGTTGGAGAACCTGCGCGGCATTCGCGAGATCTGCGACCGCCACTCCCTGCCCTTCTTCATGGACGCCGCCCGGTTCGCCGAGAACGCCTGGTTCATCAAGCTGCGCGAATCCGGTCAGGCCGACCGCACTCCCCGCGAGATCGCCAGGGAGATGTTCTCGCTGGTCGACGGGGTGACCTTCAGCGCCAAGAAGGATGCCATCGCCAACATCGGCGGGTTCCTCGCCATGAAGGATCCCGAGGTCGCTGGCAGGTGCCGCAACCTGCTGATCCTCACCGAAGGCTTCCCGACATATGGTGGACTCGCCGGCCGCGACCTCGAGGCGATCGCCGTGGGCCTCGAAGAGGTCCTCGACGAGGGATACCTGCGGTACCGGATCCGCAGCACCGAATACCTGGGGGAGAAATGCCGCGACGGCGGTGTCCCGATCGTGTGGCCACCCGGAGGGCACGCCGTGTACATCGATGCCAGGGCGATGCTCCCGCACATCCCGCCCTCGCAGTACCCCGCCCAGTCTCTCGCCGTCGAGTTGTACCGCGACGGGGGAGTCCGCGGGGTCGAGATCGGATCGGTGATGTTCGGCGTGCCGCAGGACGACGGCTCGGAGACGCCCGCGCCGATGGAGCTGGTGCGGCTCGCCGTCCCCCGGCGCACCTACACCCAGAGTCACATCGACTATGTCGCCGAGGTGATCCTGTCGGTCGCCGCCCGTGCCGAGGACCTCGGCGGGTACCGCATCACCGAACAGGCCCCCTGGCTCCGCCACTTCACGGCGAG
>DATHSA010000066.1:0-66124 GCA_035464675.1 Acidimicrobiia bacterium | reverse complement strand
GGGAGCCTCGGTGGTCATCACCCCGTCGAGCGAGATGGCCGGGGGGATGGGTACTCCGCCGCTGCAGCGTCTCATCGACCATGGCATCCGCCCGGGTCTCGGTGTCGGCACCGAGCTCTTCGGGGCGCCGACCGACCTGTTCGCCCAGATGCGGGCCGCGATCTCCGTTCAGCACGCGACCTACTTCGATCTCAAGCTGGCCGGGAAGGCCGGATTGCCCAAGCTGCTCACCACGCGGCAGGTGATCCGGTGGGCGACGGTCGATGGCGCCCGCGCCGTCGGTCTCGATGTCGGGACGCTCGAACCAGGGATGCCCGGCGATGTGATCGTGCTGCGCGCCGATGTACCCAACATCCATCCGGTCAATGATCCGATCGGCGCCGTGGTCTGGGGGATGGACACCTCCAACGTGGCCTGGGTCCTCGTCGGTGGCGAGATCGTGAAGCGCGACGGAGTCCTCGTCGCCGATGTCGAGGGTGCCCGGAGGGGGGCGCTCGACGCGCATCGCCGGGTGGCTGCGGCTGCCGGGTTGGTGTCGGCGGGAGGTACGCGATGACGACCACGCGGGCACCGTCCTCGGTATTGACCTCCCTCGTCGTGTCGTCGCGGTACATGCCGGTGTACATCGCGATCGCCCTGCTGCTCGGGGTCGCGGCGATCTGGGCCCCGGCGGCGCTCAGTCAGGTGTCGCTGCGCGCCAATGCCCCCACCGCGGCATTGCTGGGGATCACCGCTCTCGGGCAGATGCTCGTGATCATGACCGGCGGCATCGATCTCAGCACGCCGGGGACGATGTCGCTGGCCGCGCTGATCGTGGTGGGCGTGGGCAAACAGGCGGATGAGAACATCGCGAGCGCGATCCTCCTTGCTCTTGGCGCGGCCGCCGTGATCGGCCTGGTCAACGGGATCCTCATCGGTGGCCTCAAGCTCAATGCGCTCATCGTGACCCTCGCCGTCGGCCAGATCGTCGTGGGGGTGGGAAGCCGTTACGGCCAGACGATTCAGACCCAGAGCCCCGTCCCGAGGGGGTTCTCGGACTGGACGGCGACCCGCGTGCTCGGTCTAGGTCCGATCTTCTGGATCGGCCTGGCGCTCACGGTGATCCTGATCGTGGGGCTGCGATACACCTCCGTCGGCCGCAGATTCCAGGCGGTCGGCGCCAATCCGACGGCCAGCCACGTCGTCGGGGTCCGGGTGACACTGAACCAGATCCTCGCGTATGTGGTGGCGGCGGTCTTCTACGCGATCGCCGGGTTGCTGCTGGCGGGGATGCTCCGCTCACCCGGGGTCTCCGTCGGCAGGGAGTATCTCCTCGGGCCGATCGCGGCCGTCGTGATCGGCGGCGCCTCGCTGACCGGGGGCCTGGCGAGCCCGTCGTCGACCTTCGCCGCCGCCATCTTCCTCACGGGCCTCAACCAGACGATGCTGACGATGTCGCTCAATACCAATCTGCAGTTCGTCGTGTTCGGCCTGGTCATCATCGGCGGCATGCTGATTTCGGGAGATCGGATCACCAAGGGCGTGGAGGGGCTGCTTCGAGAACGCCGAAGACCCGTCCGCGAACCGACGGGATGAGTCACACCACAGGAGGGGAACGACGCTGCCACAACACGACCTGCTGAGACAGAAAGAGGGGCATCAAGCCCAGGGAGGGGAGAAATGAAACTACGAGTAGCCATTGTCCTGGTGGTGATGGCGCTCGTCGGCGCTGCGTGCGGCGACGACGATGCGACCACCACCACTCGGGCGCCGGCCACGACTACGACCGAGGCCGCAGGTGGCCCACTGTCCGAGTACGGGGAGAGCATCGATGCGGATGAGGCCCTCGTCCTGAAGGCACTCGGCCCGGTCGAGCCTTCCGACGAGGACAGCTGGAACATCATCCTGGCGTCGATCGCGCGGGTGGAGACCGAGGTCGACCAGGCCACGATCGACATAGTGCTCGACTGCCTGAACAACCAGGAGTGCTCGACGGGCTCAGGAGGTCCGCTCGTGATGGGCTGGGCCGACGGAGGCGGAGACATCGTCAACGTCTGGCGCGCCGTGAGCCACGTGGAGGCGATCCTCCAGGCGCTCACGTATCCGGAGATCGGGACGATCGTCTCTGTCGAGGCGAACTTCTCGTTCGACCCGGTGGGGAACGCCAACGACATCCGGTTCCTGATCCAGCGCGGCGTCGACTTCATCGTCGGCTATCCCGACCTCGGGGTGGCGATCGCCGATGCGATCCTGGAGGCCGAGGCTGCGGGTATCCCGTACATTCCGTACTCGGCGGGCTGGGTGGGCCTTCCCGATCAGGATGGCGCCCTGGTTCCGGGCGAGGACTACCTGACCGTCGTGGGTGAGGATCTCTGTGCTCTCGGCGAGAGCTTCGCTGAGGTGCTGAACGACGGTGTCGGCGAGGGCAAGGTTGCGATCCTGGGCGGGACACCGGGCAACGCACTCTCGCTCGGGTGGCAGCGATGCGCCATCTCGAGCCTGAGTGATTCGATCGAGCTGGTCAATCCGCCGGCGAACGCCGACAGCACGACCGGTGACACCAACTGGTACGCACCGGCGATCCCGGACGTGTTCCGGGGGCTGTTGACGCAGGATCCCGACATCCGCGGGTACGCATACGAGTACTCGGACGGTGTCTGGTTCGGCCTGCCGGTCATGGAGGAGCTCGACATCCCGGTCGAGAACCTCACGCTCGCGTTGCGCACAGATGAGCAGAGTCTCTTCTGTGACTGGGCCGAGCGCGATGAGCCGACGTACAACATCTTCTACTCGGCGGGAGGCAACTTCCAGGCCCGGGTGGCGGTGACCGCCGCGATGTTGAGCATCAACGGCGCCGAGATCCCGCCGCAGATCGTGGTCCCTCACGTGATGCGGCAGGTGACGGAAGACGATTGCGATGCCGATCGCGCGCACGCGGCCGTGTCGGGCACCTCACTGGTGCCGGATTCGGTCCTGACGGCGGTCTTCGGCGGCGGCCTCGACACCGGGGAGTGACCGCGATCGCATGAGTAGCAGCAATCCCCGAGGAGAGTCGGCCTCTGACGGACTGGTTCTCGAACTGCAGGGCGTATCCCGGCAGTTCGGAGCAGTCCGGGCGCTGACCGACGTCAGCTTCGACTGCCGCCCCGGCGAGGTGCATGCCCTCGTCGGGGAGAACGGCTCCGGCAAGTCGACTCTCCTGGGGATTGCCAGCGGGTTTGTGGACCCCGATCTGGGCTCGGTCCAGATCGGGGGAAGACCCCTCAGACGTGACTCGCCGGCGCTGGCGAGGCGGCTCGGCCTGGCGATGGCTTATCAGGACACCTCGCTGGTTCTCGCCGAGCCCGTGAAGAACAACCTCTATCAGGCGGCCCCGGAGGACCAGAGGCCTCCTTTCTGGCGTCGGAAGAAGTGGGCGAGATCCAAGCTCGCCGAATTCGACCTCGACCTCGAGCTGTTCCCGGACGCCCCCGCAGGGTTCCTGACACTGGCCGAGCGGCAGCTCTTCGAGGTGGCCAAGGCGCTCATCACCGACCCCATCGTCCTGCTGCTGGACGAGCCGACGACCGCTCTCGGCCCCGACGAGGTGGAGGCCCTGCACAGGACGATCGCCCGATCGAGGGAGCGCGGCGTGGGCGTGGTCTACGTGAGTCATCGCCTGCCCGAGGTGCTGGAGATCGCCGACCGGATCACGGTCCTGCGTGATGGACGAAACCAGGGCACATTCGACGCGGCCGCCACCTCGGAGCCGGAGCTGGTCGAGCTCATCGTCGGTCGCCCTTTCGAGGCCGCCTTCCCGGCGCCCGACGTCCGGGTCGAGGAGTCGCGGGACGTCCTCGTCGTCGACGGCCTCCAGGGCCAGTCGTTCGGTCCGGTCTCATTCACGCTTGAGAGCGGCGAGGTCGTCGGCATCGCCGGGGCCGAAGGCAACGGCCAGCCGCAGCTGTTCGACTGCCTCTCCGGCCGGGCCCCGCCCAAGGCAGGGCTGGTGGCATGCGACGGGGATGAGCTGTCACTGGTCTCCACCCGGGAGGCGGTCGACGCCGGCATCCTGCTCCTTCCCGGCGACCGCACCCACGAGGCGTTGATGGGTGTGCTGGGGGTGAGAGTCAACGCCACGATCCAAGTCCTGCGGCGTTTCCGGATGTTCGGGTTCCTGAGTAGGCGTCGGGAACGCCGGAAGGTCGAGGACGTGGTTGCCCAACTCGAGATCCGCACCCCGTCGTTGGATCAGCCGGTGCAGTTCCTGTCGGGCGGGAACCAGCAGAAGGTCTCGGTCTCGCGCACCTACCTGAGGGAGCCGTCGGTGATCCTGGCATATGAGCCGACGCAGGGTGTCGACGTGGGGTCGCGCTTCGACATCTACCGGGCACTCCGCGCGCGTACCGACGGAGGCGCGGCGCTCCTCGTGAAGTCGAGCGATCCCATCGAGTTGGCCGGTCTGTGCGATCGAGTGCTCGTCATGTCCCGGGGCCAGATCATCGAGGAGATCCCCGGCGACGAGCTGAGCGAGAGGCGGATCACCGAGTCAATCGTCCGCGGTCCCGGGCTCTCCAAGGCCGGCCGATCCCCGCTCGGCGTCGCCATGCCGAAGGCGTCGTCGTGACCACCACCCGCCTTGATGCCACGCGACGGTTGGTTCGCAAGATCCTCCGCAACGCCCGCGACAAGAACAAATGGCGCAAGATCATCAAGTTCAGGCTCTGGATGCCCGTGGCGCTTCAGGTTCTCCTGATCGGCGCGCTCGTGTGGTACACGACCACGAAGTTCGACGGCTTCCTCAACTCGGCTGTCATCTCTCAGACCCTGATCGTGGCCCTCCCCTTGATCGTGGTCACGATCGCCCAGACCCATGCTCTGCTGGTCGGGTACCTCGATCTGAGTGTCGGTGGGATGGTCAGCCTGGGTGTCGTCATCGGTTCGTTTCTGATCGGCGCCGACGCCACCGGGACGCAGATCCTGTTCGGGATCTCGGTGGTCCTCGTGTGTGGCGTCGCCCTGGGACTGGTGAACGCGTTCCTGATCCGCGGGGCCAAGATGCCGTCGATCATCGCGACCCTCGCCACGTTGAGCATCCTCAACGGTGTCGCCCTCACGCTTCGCCCTTCCACCCAGGGGGTGATCAACCGCGACTTCGCCTCGATGCTGAAGACCAGCGTGGGTCCGATTCCGATCGCGTTCATCGTTCTCGTGGCCCTGGCGGCGCTCGGCGACATCTGGTTGCACGCGTCGGGGTCCGGGCTCCGACTCCGAGCCGTCGGCTACGACGAGAGGTCCGCCAGGAGGGGGGGCATTCGTGTGACCTGGCTGAAGGTCAGGGCCCTGATGCTTTCGGCGGTCCTCGCTGCGGTCGGGTCGATCTTCGTGATGGCGCGTTCGCCGATCGGTAACGCACAGGTCGGTTCGACATTCGCCCTGACGAGCATCGGAGCCGCCGTCCTCGGCGGCGCTTCCCTCGCCGGCGGGCGAGCGACGTTCTTCGGAGGGGCGGTGGCTGCCGTCCTCCTCGCCCTGATCACCGTGGCCCAGCCGTACCTGCGGCTATCGGCCGAGGACATCCCGATGGTGTTCGGCCTCCTCCTGCTGTTCGGGATCATCCTGTTCCAGGCGGGAGATCTCAAGGAGCTGATCAAGAGGAACTACAAGAAGGTGCGCAGGCTGGTGATCGGCAGCCGGATCGCCAAGGCCGCCGAGATCCCGGAGTTCTATCCGTCGGGGATCGACTTCGGAGTCGCGCCCACCGACCGGAAGGTGATCCGCGGCGGGACCGTCCTGTCGGTGGATCCGGTGGTCGGGGACTTCTCGCCCGGGGACGTCCTCATCGACGGAGACGAGATCGTCGCCGTGGGGCCGTCGCTCGACGGGGGAGAGACGGCGGAGGTGATCGATGCCACCGGGATGATCGTGATGCCCGGCTTCGTGGACACCCACCGCCACATCTGGGAAGGGCTCCTGCGGAACATCGGCACCGACGTCCCGCTCGAGGGCCGGACCAGCTACATATCCTTCGTCCTGCACAAGCTTGCTCCTGCGTTCCGGCCGGAAGACGCCTATGTGGGCAACCTCGTGTCCGCTCTGGGAGCGATCGATGCCGGGATCACCACGCTCCTCGACTGGTCGCACATCCAGGGCTCGCCGGCGCACACCGATGCGGTGATCGCCGCGCTGGAGGACTCCGGCCTGCGTGCGGTGTTCGCCTATGGCTTCCCGTGGTGGGGGAAGTGGGAGGAGCGGCAGCCGTCGTGGTTCGTACGGGCGGCGACGGAGCACTTCCAGACGACCGACCAGAAGCTCACCCTCGCGCTGGCGGCACCCGGGCCGGAGTTCACCGACTTCGAAGTGACCCGGGACCACTGGAAACTGGCCAGAGAGACCGGGGCCCGAATCAGCACCCACGTCGGGGTCGGCTCGTACGGTCAGGAGGGAAAGCTGGAGGACTTCGGCCGGGCGGGTCTCCTCGGCCCCGACACGACCTACATCCACTGCACGACGCTGAACGACACCGAGATCCAGATGATCGTGGACACGGGAGGCACGGTGTCGTTGGCTTCTCCCGTCGAGATGATGATGGGCCACGGCATGCCGCCCATCCAGAAGTTCCTCGACAGGGGCCTGTCCCCGAGCCTGAGCGTCGACGTCGAGACCAACGTGCCTGCCGACATGTTCAATCAGATGCGCTCGGTCATCGGGTTGCAGCGGGCGCTCGCCGTGTCACAGCACAAGGAGCCGATTTCGGCGCGCGACGTCCTGGCCTACGCGACGATCGAGGGGGCGCGCGCCAACGGGCTCGACGCCCGGGTGGGGACGCTGACACCCGGGAAGAAGGCCGACATGGTCCTGCTTCGCACCGATCGACTCAATGTGACCCCCCTCAACGACCCGGCCATGGCGGTGGTGTCGGGCATGGACACGTCCAACGTGGACACCGTGCTGATCGGCGGCCGGGTGATGAAACAGGGAGGGCGCTTGCTCCACGTGGACTGGCCGGCGGTCCGGCGGATGGCCTCGGAGTCTCGCGACCACGTGATCGCCAAGTCGGGGTTCCGCGTACCGAAGATCTGACTTGTAACCTGTTCGTTACGCGTGCTATCGTGTAACGAGGAGGTTACGCAATGGCCACAGATCGACTCGACCGGGCGTTCGCAGCCATGGCCGATGGGACCCGGCGCCGGATCCTCGAGCGACTCAGTGCGACGGACCTGACCGCGGGTGCCCTAGCCGAGCCGCTGGACATCTCGCGCCCCGCGGTGTCGCGCCACCTGCGGGTGCTGCGGGAAGCCGAACTGGTGACGGTCCGCATCGACGGCCGGGAGCGCTGGTTCTCGATCAACCCCGAGGGGGTGGTCGATGCCGACCTGTGGCTCGACGACCTGCGCAACGCCTGGCGTGACTCCCTGTTCGCACTCAAGTCGTTCGTCGAAGGAGGGGAGTGATGACGACCATCCAGGAGTCGGTGGTGATCGATGCCGATCGCGACCGGGTGTTCGACGCCTATGTCAACCACATCGACTCGTGGTGGATCCGGCGCGGCACCTACCGGTACAGCTTCGCGCCCGAGAGCACGGAGCCGCGCCACATCCGGTTCGAGCCGGAGCAGGGCGGGCGCTTCTACGAGGAGTTCGCCGACGGGTCGCAGTACACGATCGGGAGCATCACACGGTACGACCCGCCCGAGCTGCTCCAGTACACGTGGCAGGCGCCCGGCTGGCCCGCGCCGACGACGATCACGGTGCGGTTCACCGAGCACGCCGGCCGCACCACCGTGTCGGTCACCCACGATGGCTTCGGAGTGGACGGTGTCCCGGACATCGGCGGCTCGTACGCCGAGGGCCTGCAGGAGATCCTGGGCGGGCTGAAGGCCTGGGCCCAGGACAACGGATAGGAGGAAGAGAGATGCCGTACGTCGGATACGTCGAGTTCAATGTCCCGGACCTGGAGTCCACGGCCACGTTCTATGGGGAGGTGTTCGGCTGGAAGCCGACCCCGTTCTTCGAGGGATACCTCTCCGTTCAACACGGGGACGAGCCGGGGATCGACACCGGCATCCAGAAGGCCGACGGGCCGGCCACGACCGTCGCCACCATCCTCGTGCCCGATCTGGACGAGGCCACGAGGAAGGTCGAGGAGCACGGCGGTGCGATCGTGATGCCGAAGTTCCCGATCCCGGGGGTCGGCTTCGCCGCCTACTTCACCGACCCGAACGGCATGACCGTCGGCATGTGGGAGTCGGACACCGACGCGGCATGATCCCCGAAGAGACCCGACTCGGACATGAGCGGGTGGCCGGTGTTCCGCATCGCCGGGGGTAGGGTGAACAGCAGCAGACCTGGAGAGCAAGAATCGGGCGAATTCCGATCGTGATCGTCCTCATGGCCCTCCTGGCCGCGTCGTGTGGCGACGACGATGCTGCGTCCACGACGACCGGGGGGAGCACCGCGGCGACCACCACGACGGTGGTGACGACCACGGCCGCCCCTGCGACGACCGCGGCGACGACGACGACGACCGCGGCGACGACAACGACGACGGCACCGACCACGGCGACAACGTTCGCCGGTCCGTATTACCTGGTGCAGTTCTCGGGGGGTCATCCGACCCTGCCCGACGCGCTCGGCGGGGACAACTCCATCGATCCCCGCGGTTCCGGATGTTCGCCGCCGGGCGACGTCCTGCCCGACGGGATCTGGCTCGGATTCGCCGAGGAGGTCGTCGACGGTGTGATCACCTTCGATCTGGCCTGCTACTTCGGTGGTGACGCCGCGGTCGCCGCCGCCGCAGCCGACGGGCTCGGCGACCCGGAGGAGGGTTATTACGTCCGGAACATGAACCCGAAGGTGTTCGCAGTACCGATCTCGCCCTTGGCTACGGCCTACACGATCTATGCGCCGGAACTCCCATATCCGGATCTCTTCGCCCGGCCGATCGATCTCGCCGACTGGCCTCATCCGGACTCTCTCTCGACCTGCCCGGGTGATAGGTGCGCGGTGTGGCTGTATGTGAACGGTGGTGTGGCGACGGCGATCGTCGAGGCCTACGCCTGAGCGACCGGCGAAGCCTGCTGTCGGATACTTCGAGTTCGAATGTCGCGGAGCTTCCCTCCATCGGCATGTCCATGGGGAGGTCTTCGGCTGGGAGCCGCCCCGTTCTTCGAAACGTTTCTGTCGGTCACCACGGTGACGAGCCCGGGATCGACATCGGGATCCAGAAGAGCGATCGCTTCGGATAGCCTGCCCTGGTCGTACGGGGTCTAGGACCCGCGAGGGAGGGTGAATGCGGTCGGTGGTGGTGGGAATCGTCGCCGGTCTCGTGTCGGTCACCCTCGCCGTGGCGCTCGCCGCCCTGGTGTTCTCGGGTGACCTCGCCGACCACCGGGCGGCGGGCATCGGTCTCGCGCTGTTCGGCACCTCGGCGATAGCTCTGGTCACGGCGCTGGGGAGCAGCCTGCCGGGGATGCTGGCGGGGACCCAGGACAACACGTCGGCGCTCCTGGCGCTCGCAGCAGCATCCGTCGTCGGTCGCGTGCCGTCCGAGGCCGTTCTCCCCACGGTGGTGGCGGTCACCGCCGTCGCCGCCGCCGCGCTCGGACTCCTGCTCCTGCTGCTCGGCTCCATGCGCCTCGGACGTCTGGTGCGATACCTCCCCTTCCCGGTGGTGGCCGGGTTGCTCGCGGGCACCGGTGTCGTGATCGTCGTCTTCTCGTGGGAGATCCTCGTCGGAGGGGTCGGCTTCGCCGAGTTCCTCCGCAATGCCTCGAGTGAGGAGTCGCTGGTGCGTTGGGTCCCCGGTGTGCTCATCGCCGTGGCGCTCCTGCTCGGTACCCGCGGAGTGTTGGGGCCGCGGATGGCGGCTGTCGCAGTCTTTGCCGGACTGGGGAGCACCTATGGGTGGCTTCTGTCATCCGGTGAGACCGTCGATGCCGCGCAGCGGAGCGGACTGCTGCTCGGGTCCTTCGAGGCAGGGCCCGCCTGGACCCCGGCCACCATGACCCAGATGGTCGATGCCGACTGGGGTGCGGTGCTGGGCCAGGCGGGCGTCATTGGCACGATGCTGTTGATCGTCCCGGTTGCCCTGCTTCTCTCGGTCGGTGCGATCGAACTGGCCGTGAAGCGCGATCTGGCCGGCGACCGCGAGCTCCGCGTCGCCGGACTGGGCAATCTGGCCGCGTCGCTGGGCGGAGGCCTCCCCGGATATCACTATGTCGCCGACACGGTCCTCGCAGCCCGGCTCGCGCCACCCACCCGGCTCACCGCAGTCGTCTCGGCGTGCACCGTGATCGCGATGACCGTCGGGGGAGCGCCAGTGCTCGGCCTCATCCCCACCTCGTTCATCGCAGCCGTCCTCCTGTTCATCGGAGCGACCTTCGTGCTCGAGTGGACGTGGGACGCCAGATCCCGGCTCCCGAGCGACGACATGGCGGTCGTGCTGATCATCCTGGTCGTGATCGCGTTCGTGGGGTTCCTGCCGGGCGTCGCCGTCGGGCTCGGGGCGACGATCGTGCTCTTTGCGGTGAGGTCGAGTCGGCTGGAGGTCGTCAAGTACGAGCTGGATGGGACGGGATATCGCAGCCGGGTGGATCGCCATCCCGAGGCGCGAGCGCTCCTCGATCGGCTCGGATCGCGACTCCTGATTCTCGAACTCCAGGCCTACCTGTTCTTCGGCACGGCGGATCGGCTCCGAACCCGGGTCGAGGAGCGGATCGAGGAGGGTGGCCTGACGTATGTGATCCTCGGGTTTCGCCATGTCACCGGCATGGACTCATCGGCGATCCTCGCCTTCGAGAAGCTCGCCAGGCTTGCTGAAGCCAATGACGTGACCGTGATGGTTGCCGGAGCACGGGGACGGCTGGCCGCGCAGGTCTCCAGGCTCGAGCAGTCGCCGGCTGTCGTGACCGCCCCCGATGTCGATCGTGCCGTCGAACTCGCCGAGGAGGGCTTGCTCGCGGAGTCGGCGCCGGTCGGCGTCGTCGAGGACCAGGCCTCCCGGTTCGCGGCAATCACCGACAGGTTCACGCCGGTCTCTCTCAGCGCAGGCGAATACCTGATGACACAGGATGCGCCGTCGAACGGCTTGTTCCTCATCCGTTCAGGGCGGGTCAGCGTCGAGCTCCAGACCGACTCGGGGACTGCCCGGTTGCGGAGCATGGGCTCGGGGGCAGTCGTCGGAGAGGTCGCCCTGTACCTCGGAGGACTGTGCACCGCGTCCGTGGTCGCCGACACCGAGGTCGAGGCGCTTCGGCTGTCGCCCGGGGCCTTCGCCGAGATGCAGCACGACGACCCTGCCGCCGCCGCGGCGCTCAACCGGATGACGGCAGGGGTGCTCGCGCTGCGCCTCGAGGCCGCCGATCAGATGATCGAGCGGCTTCTCTCGTGAACACCTGGCGCCTTCCCGGCGGTAGGGTGACCCTGTCGTCCTCGGAGGATGTGTGAAGAGCCGAGTCGCCCTGCTGGCCCTGACGGTCCTGGTCGCTGCCTCCTGTGGCGACGACTCAGGCGGGATCGGGATCACGACGAGTACGACGACGATGGCGTCCACGACGACCAGCGTCGCCGAGGCGACCACGACCACGGCTGCCCCGACCACGACCACGACCGCCGTGCCGGCGACGACCACCATGGCGCCGACGACGACCACCACCGAGGCCCCTGCCGTCGAGCTGTCCGACGAGGGGATTCAGGCCGGCGACACCTGGGTCTACTTCGGGTATGACGACGACGACGCCGTCGCCGCAGTCTCGGCGGTACTGGGTTCCCCGACCCACGACTCGGGTTGGACGGATCCATTCGGCGACTACGGGGTGTGTCCCGCCCCCGAAGTGCGCGGGGTCCACTGGAACGGCCTGATCCTGCTGTTCACCAAGGCGGACACCGATTTCTGGACCGGCGGCGTCGAGCACTTCTTCGCATTCACGTTCACCAGCATCCCGCCCGACCTGGCGACGACCCAGGGGCTGATGCTCGGCGACACCATCGCCGACCTCCAGGCCATCTACGGAGGCCCGGATCTGGTGATCGACGAGAGCCCCTTCGACCCGTCGGCGGCGATATGGAGCTACGACGCGGCGTCCTGGACGGGTCTGTACGGCTTCGCCAGCAGCCAGGCAGCCGACGGCGTGATCGTGTCGATCAATGGCGGCCGGGGCTGCGGCGAGTAGTCCGAGCGCCGGCGAGAGTCTCCGCGCGCGTTGCGCTTGGCGCGGTGCGTCGGACGCCCAGGCTTGGCTAGCGTTTGGGCGTGCCGTACGAGTGGATCGAGTTCTTCCACATACTTGCGGCGGTCGTGTTCGTGGCGGCCCACGGTGCGGCGATCTTCATGGTGTTCGCCATCCGGAGGACCACGGACCGACAGCGGCTCCTCGCCGTCCTCGACTTCTCCGCTCGGACCACCACGGCCATGTACATCGGCCTGCTGGTCGTCGTCGGCACGGGCCTGTGGATGGGATTCATCCGCACGGGTCTCTTCGAGCGGAGGTGGTACTGGGCCTCACTGACGGTGCTGGTCCTC
This sequence comes from Acidimicrobiia bacterium, assembly GCA_035464675.1. Classification (GTDB taxonomy): domain Bacteria; phylum Actinomycetota; class Acidimicrobiia; order Spongiisociales; family UBA11373; genus JAUYIV01. The sequence goes on along the minus strand of DATHSA010000066.1, from coordinate 53,644 downwards.
GTGACCGCGCTCATGATCGGACTCGCCAAACCGTTCGCCGAGCGACTGCGCTCCGCGACCGAGATGCGTCCCTCAGGCGTACCGCGGACCTCGGACGAGGAACTCGGTGAACTCGTACGATCGCGACGGATGGATCTCGTCTCGATGGTCGGCATCGTCGGCCTGATCGGGATCCTCTACCTCATGGTGTTCCAGCCCGATCTCGGGGAGTCGCCGCGTATCGCGCTGCCTCCGACGACGACCACCGCCACGACCCTTGGCCCCGGTGCGACGACCACCACCCTGGCCGGGGAGGAGGCGCAGCTCGCGCTGGGCAGGGAGGTATACGAGGTGACGGCCGGCGGCGCCGGGTGCGCAGCCTGCCACGGCCTGGACGGTCGCGGCACCGCCTACGGTCCGGATGTCAGAGGGGCATCGCGCCAGGACATCGCCGACGCACTCGAGTGGGCAGGGGCGATGTCGCGGATCGAGCTGACCGAGGAGGAGTTGGACGCGGTCACCCTCTACATCTCCCGCCTGGGTTAGATCCGGCGGAGGGGCTCGGTCGCCGGGCCCGCCAGCACCTCTCCGGTGGGTCCGAAGTGCGAGCCATGACACGGGCAGTCGAACGTCTGGTCCACAGGGTTCCAGGTGACCGTGCATCCGAGGTGAGTGCACTTGGCCGACATGACGTGGAGTTCGCCCCGGTCGTCCATGTAGGCGGCCACCGGCTCGCCGTCTCTCATGATCACGCCACCGTCACCGGGCTCGAGCTCGGACTCGCGCTGATGGACCGTGCGGCAGAGCAGGACGTCGCACCGTGCGCCCTTCAACACTTCGCCCGGCACCGAAGTGCCGGCCCGCATCCTGAGGCCGGTCATGCCCTTGTTTCCCACGACGATCAGATCGGCTTCGGCGCTGTCGGCGGCGGCCAGGATCTCGTGGGCGGGCTTGCCGCGTAGGAGGCGTGTGCGAGTGGGGACGTCGCTGTCGGCCATCGAGATCGTGTCGGACACGATGAGATCGCCGGTGGCAGGGTGCCCGACGAACACGAGTTCCACCTCTGCGCCCAGGGCGGCCGCCACGTCGTACCCCCTGCGCGCCGCCCGATCCGCGGTCTTCGTGCCATCGGTGGCGATGAGGACGGTTTGGTATGCATCAGGGCGATCGGGCCCCCGTCGGGCCACGACGAGGACGTCGCAGGGGGACCGATGAGACACCCGCGCGGGCAGGCGGGCGAGGTGGTCGCCACCCCGGCCGACGACGATCAGGCCGGCATCGATCTCTCGAGCCGCATCATGGAGCGCCCGGTCCGGGCGATCGGAGCGCACCATCGACCCTATCCGTTCCCCCGGGACGCCGGCGGCTTGCGTTGCGAGCTCGGCACTTTCGACGATCCGATCGGCTTCGGCGCCGGGATCGCCCGCGTGGAGCAGCAGCACGTCGGCCTCGATGGCGCGCGCCACCATCCCCGCAACGGAGTGCGTCTCGTCGGAGCTCTCATCGTGGACCCCGAGGACGATGCGGCCGTACACGTGCCGGCGCGCCGCTTCGACGTTCGCGGCGGTGGTCTGGCCAGCGGGGATCGGATTCTTCGCCTCGAGTCCGACCTCGAGATGGGTGCCATCGCAGAAGGGCTTGTTGCTCGACTGGCCGCACCGACACAGGGCGACGCGGTTTCGGACCTCGAGGGGTGTCCCATCGCTGCGAGTGATCGTCACCCCACCCGTCACCCAGTACGGGCCGTCCTCGACGGGAGATATGGCAAGGGGCAGGTCGGGCTCGACGACCTCTCCGTCGATCTCGAGGACCAGAGCGCCGGATGGGCAGTGCTCCACCATCGCCACCACTTCGGCCCGCGCGTTCGTGTCGCCGGTGTCGGGAAGCAACTGATACCAGTCGGTGATCTGATTGGCGCAGAAGCTCGTGTGGGCGCACAGGTTGCCGACCCGGTGAACGGTGATCCCGGTTCCCTCGTAGGACTTGCTGCGCTCGAAGAACGGCTCGTTGGGGGCAGTCTCGGTGCCGTCGAAGCCCACCCGCTCGTGGCTGTTGTCGCAGTACGGCTTGTCGTTCGAATGTCCGCACCGGCAGAGCCGTACCGGTGTCTCGTGGGGCAACTCGGGGTCCGTCGCCCACGCGACTGCTTCGCCACGCTCGGTGCGGACGATCCGCTTGGGCACGATCGGAAGGTCGGCCGACACCACATAGGGACCGTCCTCAGTGATCGAGATCTCGGGCGGGGGCGTGGCGATCACCTCCAAGCGCGACTCTATCGATGTCAGGGGCCAGGAGGTTCCGTCGAGTGTCGGAAACTGCGCGCGGATCGTCGGTCTCTCGAGCCTCGGTTGGGACCGTCAGGGCGCCGAGAACACCCATTGCTGCACGTCGATGCGACCCATCCGAAAGCCCGCCTCGCACAGCGACAGGTAGAGGTCCCACATCCTTCGGAAACGCTCGTCGAGACCGTGCTCCTTTGCCAACCGGTCCCATGCCGCCTCGAAGCGACGTCGCCACTCGGCGAGAGTTCGGGCGTAGTCGAGGCCGAATGTCTCGACCGCCTCGATGCGGAGGCCCGCGTCGCCCGAGAGCGATCTCACAACCTTTGGCGCCGGGATCTGCCCCCCGGGGAAGATGTAGTGCTGGATGAAGTCCGGACGCCGCCGGTAGGTCTCCCAGGCGCGGTCCTCGATGGTGATGATCTGCATGGCGGCAACCGATCCCGGCCGGAGTGCCCGCGCGATCGCCTCGAAGAGAGGCGCCCAGTGCGTCTCGTCGACCGATTCGATCATCTCGATCGACACCACCGCGTCGAACCGGCCGAGGTCCTCGCGGAAGTCGGCTATGCGGATGTCGACTCGGTGGTCGATGCCCTTCGACTTCATGCGGGCCCGGGCGTAGGCGGCCTGTTCCGTCGAGAGGGTGATGCCGACGACCTCGCAGCCACGTTCGGTGGCGGCGTACTCGGCGAAACCGCCCCATCCGCAGCCGATCTCGAGAACCCGCATCCCGGGCCGCAGCCCGGCGTGGTCGGCCATGGCCCGGTACTTGGTGTGCTGGGCTGCCTCGAGAGTGTCGGTCGGTGATGCAAAGCGGGCCGAGGAGTAGGTCATCGACGAGTCGAGCCATGCCTCGTAGAACTCGTTGCCCAGGTCGTAGTGGTCGGCCATCGACGTGACGCGTGGGTGGCGGCGCTCCGGCCGGATACGCTGCCACCACCTCCGCAGCGGTGCCGACAGCCGGGCGATGGGGTGGTCGAACCAGGCCTCGCGATTGGCGGTCGCCCATCGGAGGAGTTCGGGGAGGTCGGTGGTCGTGATGTCCTCGTCCATGTAGGCCTCGGCGAAGCCCAGCAGCCCCCGGCGCAGGATCTGGGAGACGGCCCGGTGGTCGGTGATCGTCAGGTCGGCGCGTGGATCGCCCGATCCGACCTCGGCCGTCTCTCCGCCGGGAAGCGTGATCGCCAGCGTCCCCCGGCGGGTCATCGCGCCGAGGAGGCGGACCCCGAGCCGCTCGCGAAGGTTCACAGGACCGCCGCCGTCGTCGTCATCACGGTCACGGGGTCCGGCGGCGGGGCAGGCACCCGGTGGTAGCGGCCCCCCTTGAGCCACAGGCGGAGGGCCTGCCAATGGATTCCGCCGACGACCTTGAGGGTGAGCAGGGGATGGGTCACGAAGAGGCGAAGGAGGTTCCCATCGGTCATCGGCATCCGGGTCAGCCGGAGCCCGGCGCGGAACATCGTCCCGTTCCCCCGCTGCTGGTCGATCGACAGTGCCAGTCGCTCTCCCGGCGGAGTCAGAGCGAAGCGGTAGACCTGGTCCATGTCGTTGAAGGGTGACACATGCAGCCGCTTATCGGCGGAGTGGCGCAATGTGTCGCCGTCGACCCGGGCGACATACGCGTGGCGATGGCCGAAGGTGTTGCGCACCTCGTGGATGACGGCGCGCAGGTCTCCTTCGGGCCCGTGGCAGTACCAGACGCTGATCGGGTCGAACACATATCCGAGCACCCTGGGGTAGGCGAGCAGAAGGATCGGTCCTCCGTCGAGGTCCACGCCGGCCCGCGCGGCCAGGGCCTCCGCCCAGGGGCGGAGTGGGCTCCCGTCGGCTGGCCCGTGGTCGCGCCGGTGGAAGCCGAGGAGGTTCCATCGGTCGACGCTGAAGAGACGCAGGCTGTGGTCGAGGTCGTCCAACTCGTCGATGTCGAACAGGCCGTAGAAGACCCGGTATTCGAACCGATGCCCGAACGGCTCGAGGCGGGTGTGGCGCACCCGTCCCCGGTACAGGGCCGATCTCACGCCGCCACCGCCACCGGGAGGGGGGAGGAACTGGCGCGAGCGACTTGCCAGGGCGCCGGCGCCCCCAGGGCTGCCGCCACGTCGAGGCCGGACTGCAGGCCATCCTCGTGGAACCCGTAGCCGAGCCATGCTCCGGCGAACCAGGTGTGGCGCTCGCCCTGGATGCTGGCGATGCCCAGCTGGGCGGCCCGGGATCTCTCGTCGAATTGGGGATGCGCATACGAGTATTCGCCGTGAGTCAGGGCCGGGTCCGGCTCCTCTCGGGGGTTGAGGGTGACGAACAGCGGGAGACGAGGGTCCAGGTTCTGGAGCCGGTTCATCCAGTAGGTGACGGCGACCGGGCGGTCGGGCCGATCCGCCCGTACCGCGTTCCAACTGGACCAGGCCGCTCGGCGGCGAGGCATGAGCGCCGGATCGGAGTGAAGCACCGCCCGATTGGGCTGGTATTGGACGCCTCCCAGGTGGTCGCGCTCGGCACCGGTCGCCTCTCCGCCCAGAATCCGGAGCGCCTGATCAGAGTGGACGGCCAGGACCAGTTCGTCGAACGCCTCGGCTCCGGCGGGGGAGTGGATCGTCACGCCGTCGGCAGAACGCTCGACGGCCAGCACCGGGGTGCCCGTCCTGATCCGGTCGCGGAACCCCGCGACGAGGCGCTCAACGTAACGGCGGCTGCCCCCGGTCACCGTGCGCCATCTCGGGCGTCCGACGATCTCGATCAGGCCGTGGTTGGAGAGGAAGCGCAGGATCGATCGGGCGGGGTAGCGGCCGATGTCGTTGCGGCTCGCCGACCAGATCGCCCCGGCCATGGGAAGCAGGTAGTCGTCGAGAAAGCCCGGGGAGTACCCGTGGCCGCGAATCAGGTCTTCGATGGCCGTCCCGGGGTCGGGATCGAACGATGCGCCTTCGCGGCGGAACCTGTTGATGTCGCCGAGCATCCTCAGGAAGCGGCGCCGGAGGAGGTTCGAGGGCTGGGCGAGCATCCCTCGAAGGTGCGACGCGTACTCGATCCCCCCGCCGTCGGAGTACGAGAAGGACATGTCGCTCGGCTCGGTGTCGACGCCCAGGTGCGTGAAGAGACGGGTGAGGTTCGGGTAGGTGACCTCGTTGTAGACGATGAACCCGGTGTCGACGGCCACCGGCCCGGCGGTCGAGGACACGTCGACGGTGTGCGAGTGCCCGCCGATCCGGTGGTCGGCCTCGTAGACGGTCACGTCGTGACGCTGCGAGAGCGCCCATGCCGCGCCAAGGCCAGAGATGCCGGAGCCGACGACGGCGACACTCCGGGCGCGGGTGCCGAGACTCGTACGATCGTGCACGCCTTGATACGCAGCCGACGCGGGGTCCGGATGAGGCCGGGCAACGATGTGCGCGTTGCGTTCGCCACCGGGTTCGCCCTGGCGCGATGCGAGCTGGGAGTCCTGAATCGGTCGATCCACCGGTGGTCAGAGCGTGGTCGTGCGGCCAGCGTGACCGACGCGTACGGTGACTTCCTCCAGAACGAGAGGGGACTCAAATGTCCACGCGGCTACGGATTCTTGGCGTGGCGATCGTCGTCATGGTCGGCGCCATGTGGCTGATGAACGCCGACGACGCGGAAGCGGGCGATGTCGCCGAAGGGATCGATGTCGTCTACGTGGCGGTGTCGACCAACTTCCCTGACGCTCTCGGGGTCGGACCCGGTGCAGGTGTCAATGCCGGGCCCATCATCTTGGTGCCCACCGACCCCCCGATTCCCCCCCTCACCGAGGTAGAACTGCTCCGTCTGGATCCGAAGAAGGTGGTGATCGTCGGCGGAGAGGGCGTCGTGTCGGCGGCGATGGGGACTGCCCTCCAGTCGCTGCTTCCGCTGGCGGCGATCGAGCGGCTCTCGGGATCGGACCGGTACGAGACGAACACCCTCTTCACGCAGTCGATCTACCCCGTGGAGTCCTGGACCTCGGTCCATACGACAGGTTTCACCCCCATTGCCGGGGCCACGATCGTCCATCAGGAGACCTACGCACACGGAAGCGATGGGGACATCGTCGCTCCGATCCCGCTTCCTCACGGCGCCAGGATTCTCGAGCTGCGGGTGCGCGGCCTCGATGACGACGCAGCAGGGGGCGAGGACGTCGACGTCTCGCTGAAGCGTCAATGCAACACCACGCTGGCGACCATTCTCAGCGTCGTTTCTTCTGGCGCCCCGGGCACCTTCGACCTGTCCGATGTGGACTCGGCGGGTTCCTATCGAGAGGACGACGAGGACTGCGTCTCGTTCGTCCTGATCCAGGACTCGGACGCGGACAACTACGTGCGGTCGGTCCATGTCCGATACCAGCTCGGGTCGCCCGGGGGCTGACCAGGGTCCAGACGAGCCAGCGGTCGGTGCCTCGAGCGGCAATGACCTCCGCATGACGGGTTCGACTGATCGGCGTACATTCCAGGAGTGAGGCCATAGACCGGGTACACGCGCCCGTCGACGGTCAAGGCATCCCCCATGAGGCGGGTCCGTAGGCTGTCGGCACCGAAAGTCGACATGCCGACACATCCGGGTCCCTGTGGGCGCTACTGGGATCGAACCAGTGACCTCTGCCGTGCGAAGGCATATCAGGCCCAATCGCGAAACCCCAGGTCAGACGCCACTTCGCCCCGGATCCCTATACCCCACAACACGTTTCGAGTGTGAGTGAGATCGAGTGAGGGTGAGTGAGTTCCGGTTGTTCTGTGCGCGTCTTGTGCGCGTCTTGTGCGCGTTCTGTGCGCGTAGCGGTCACGGTGCGGTGCGAATCCTTGCCCTTCCGTAGTCTGACGGAACCGTGAGTCGACGTACCCGCATCGTCGGAGCCCTCTTGGTGTTTGCCTTGGTGGCGTCGGCGTGCGGTGGCGACACCGAAGGAACCAGTACCACCGCGCCTCCTGCGACGACCACCTCGACTGCGATGACGACTACTAGCAGGCCTACGGAGGTCGAGATTCCGGAGACGGGCATCCTCAAACTTCGGCCGGGGACGACCTATGTCGCCAGCGGGTTCTGGGAGCCGGTTTCGTTCTCCGTCGAAGAGGAGGGCTGGTGGTGGTCCCGAGGAGCCACGGAGTTGTGGGTCCACATCGAGTACCACGAGGGTGGCGAGAGCCCCTGGGATCTCGACGTCAGCATCGTGGTGCAGAGCCCCAACAGCCCGATTGGAGCCGTCGTCGAGGAGATCGTTCGCCTCTTCGCCGGGAGTCCGGATGGCACGACCAGCGATCCCGGCAGGGTCATGACCGAGCCATCGGCCACTGCGGTCGGCGGCTTCGACGCAGTGGTCCTGGACGTCGCCGCTCCACGCGACGCCAATGCCGACCCGCCGATCCCCTTTGGATTGAGTGGGTATTCCCGGTTCGCCGAAGGGCTCTCCGGCGTGATGTTCCTCGAGGCCGAGAATCCCTCCTCGTTGGGGGCCACGTCGGACAGGCAGTGGGCATTCGGCGTGCGCCAGGAAAGCGCCGCCCGCATCTGGGTCGTCGACGTGGACGGATCGACGATCACGATCATCGCCGCTACTCGCAACGAGGAGTTCTTCGACGAGTTGATCCCGGCCGCTGAGACTCTGCTCGCCGGCATCGAGTTCCCGTAGCCGACTGTCACCCCGTAGGGCCGTTACATCGGTTAAATCCGTTACTGGGTCCGTGGTCTGTCAGGACCTTGAGTCGACCTGCCCGCATCTCCGGAGCCCTCCTGGTGCTTGCCGTGGTGGCGTCGGCGTGTGGTAAGTGACCTCTGCCGTGTGAAGGCAGGTCGCCTACTTCGCGGAGGCTCGATGTTTCTCGCAAGACCTTGCCGCAGTTGGGCTTTGGGCTGGTGGCCCTCGCAACACCTCTCATCATCTCGCCACTGCTTGCGGCCTCGCTGCGGCCCCTGTCCCGTGGGTAGTGTCTTTCCGGCTTCGCCGTGGCGAGAGGGGACCGTGTGAACGTGGGGCGAGACGCCAGGCACGGCCGTTCCGACGGGGCGAGCTTCGACGGGTTCATCTCCTACAGCCACGCTGCCGACGACCTGCTGGCGCCGCGGCTGCAATCCGGGTTGCAGCGGTTCGCCAAGCCATGGTGGCGGCGCCGGGCGCTCCGTGTCTTCCGAGACGAGTCGTCGCTCTCGGCGAACCCGCATCTCTGGTCCTCGATCACCGAGGCATTGGACGGCTCGTCCTGGTTCGTCCTCCTGCTGTCCGAGAACGCGGCATCGTCGGAGTGGGTTAACCGCGAGGTGGCCTACTGGGTCGAGAACAAGGACCCCTCCCGGATCATCCCGGTGGTCACCGACGGAGAGTTCGCCTGGATGGACGGCGGAATCTCGCCGTCCGCGACGGTGGTGCCTCCGGCGCTGGCCGATGCCTTCTCCGAGGAACCGCGATGGGTGGACCTCCGATGGGCGAGGAGCGAGGAACAGCTCGACCTGTCCAATCCCCGCTTCTCGGGCGCCGTGGCCGACATCGCCAGCGCCATCAGGGGTATCCCGAAGGACGAGCTGGAGTCCGAGGAGGTGCGTCAGCACCGGCGCACCATCCGCACGGCGTGGGCCGCCGGGGCCCTGGTGCTGCTTCTCGGAGTCGCGGCCACCATCGGGGCGATCGTCGCGGTCGGCCAGTCCAGCGAGGCTCAGTCACAGCGGGACGAGGCACAGCGCCAGGCCGACATCGCCGAGGTCGAAAGAGATCGCGCGGACGAGAACGCCCAGGAGGCGTCAGCGCAGGCGGTCCTGGCTCGATCGGGGGAGTTGTGGGCCTCGGCGGCGCTGGCACTCGAGTCGGATGCCGGGCTCGCCGCCCTCCTCGGCCTCTCCGCCTTAGACGTAGCCGGCTCGCCGGCGGGGCTCGGTGGGCCGGAGCTCGAGGTGCTGTGGAGGGCGTTGCGCGAGGACCGGGCCCTGCTCGAGATCGAGCACGGGCACAAGGGCCAGGTGTACGCGGCGCTCTCAGACGACGGATCCCTCCTCGCCGTGTCCTCCGAGGAGGGCACACGGGTGATCGCCTACGCGGCACCCGCGGGTGAGGTTCTGTGGGAGTACGTCGAAGAGACCGCCGATTCCTTCGCCTTCGTGTGGGTGCATCCGGACGCCTCACGGGTCGCCGTCGGGATACGGGACTCGGCGTCCGGCCTGTCGAATCGTCAGGGCCTCGAGCCCGACGACCTGTCGAACCGGGTGGTCGTGCTCGACGGATCCGACGGCTCCGTCGTCGAGGTGCTCGAGTTCGAGGGCTGCGTCAATGTCGACGCGCAGGGCTGGTCGGCGGACGGCGCCTACTTCCTCCTGTCCAGTGGTGTCGAGCCTCCCTGCGAGCGTGCCGACGTCGAGGCGGGCGGCTGGGTCGAGGTGCTCGACGGGACTTCGTTCGAGTCGGTCGCCGTGATCCCGGCCGGCTTCGGGTCGATCCCGGTGATGGACGATGCGAACCGTCTCTTCGTGCTCAACCTCGACGAGGACACGGCCGTCCTCGATCCACCGACCTTTTCGGAGCGCAGTGCGATCGAGGCGAGCACCGGGCTCGGCGACGTCAGCCCCGACGGCTCACTGATCGCAGTCGAGAACCGTAATGCCCCAACGGTGAGGCTCATCGATGTCGAGTCGGGTCGACGGGTCGACCTCCTCGACCCCCAGGAGTTCGTGTTCCGGCCCCTGGGCCTGTCATTCAGTCCAGACGGGACGCTGTTGATCGGCGCCACCACCGGGGACGAAGTCGTCGTGTGGAGCGTGTTCGAGGGGACCGAGCGATTGAGGCTCCCCGGGGGGCCGGCGAGGAGCACGGCCATGACGAGCGACGGCTCCGTCCTCTACACGGCGCATGCCGACGGGGTGATCCGGGCCTGGGACCTGACCGCCCGGAACGCCGGCATGACCGTGCTCGGGGATGTCGGTGACCACGAGTGGGTGCATGGCAACTCGTTCGAGGTCGGCTCCGAGTTCGGCGCCTTCAGCAATCTCGACTTCGGCGCTGCCGACAACGATCCGCTCGTACGCGTCTTCGACGCCGAGAGCGGCGAACTGGTCGGCGCCAGGCCGGGTTGGCTGTGGGGCATGCTCGACGACGGGCGGTTCCTGCTGGTCAGCGAGGGCGAGTGGTTCCTGCACGACCCGGGCACCGAGGAGTCGACCTTCCTGGTGGGGTGCATCGAGTTCCAGGGCGTCTGCGTGGACTCGGGCGATCCCAGCGAGGGGTGGTTCCTGTGGACGACGATCGACGGCGGTGAGATCGTGGGAAGTCGGGCCCCGTATGCCGAGATGCACGTGATCGATCCCGACACCGGCGCACCGCTGTCGACCGAGTCGACCTACGGTGCCGCCTTCGGTGTCGCGGCGACCGGTGACGACTGGTTCCTCGGTTGGACCATCGGCGAGTTCGTCGCCTTCGAGCGGGGGTCCGGTGAACTTCTCTACGCGAGCAGGCAGCAGTCCGCCCCCTCGGAGGTGTCGCACGGCCTGGATCGCCTGGCCATTTGGGTCGGCGGGGAGCCGGTCATCACGCTGATCGACCTCGAGACCTGGGAGGCGACGGACGTGCGGATCCGGGAGGACCGGGTACGGGGCATGGCCTTCTCCCCGGACGACACCGTCCTTGCCGTGGGCGCTCTCGAGACCCTCGCCTTCTATGAGCTCGCCACGGGTGACGTCGTTCTCAGCATCCCGATCGACGGTGTCTCGGACATCCACTGGCTCGACGAGGACACGGTCGTCGTCGGGACGTGGGATGGGGCATGGCTGGGGATCTCCTTGGATCCCGCCGATCTCGTCACCTCGGTGCGGGATGGCCTGCGTCGATCCTTCACCGACGAGGAGTGCGCCGAGTACCGGATCGACCCGTGCCCGACGCTCGAGGAGATGCGGGACCGCTGAGGGTGGCGTTGTGGGCGCTACTGGGATTGAACCAGTGACCTCTGCCGTGTGAAGGCAGCGCTCTCCCGCTGAGCTAAGCGCCCGGAGCGTCGGGATTGTACAAGTCCTGATCCAACCCCGGTCATCCCGTGGGTAGGTTGCGAAGCATGACCTCCGAGGAGCTCCTCCGCCACTGCCTGTCGAAGCCGGGTGCCTGGCAGGACGAGCCGTGGGAGGGCGACGTCGTCACCAAGGTGGACGAGAAGATCTTCGCCTTCTTCGGAGACGCCTCGGTGAGCGTCAAGGGAGGCGGCAACCGCGAGGAAGCCGACGAGTGGCTGGTCCGATACCCGGACGACGCCGCGGTGATGGCCTACATCGGCCGCTGGGGATGGAACACCCTGCGGCTGGGCGGCGCCATCCCCGACGCCGAGATCATCGAGGCGGTCGACGAGTCGTATCACATGGTCGTCTCGAAACTCCCCAAGAGCCGTCGACCTGAGGGCTGGGACAGGTCGAGCCCGTCCTGATCAGCGCGGACTGGCGCGCGCCGGCCTCAGCCTTCCCGCCTCGCGATCGCGGGCCGTCTTCTTCTGATGACATCTCCAGTAACGGGGTTCGAGGTTCTCGAGCGAGGTCTCTCCGCCGTTGGCCTTGGGATCGTCGTGATCCCACTCGAGGCCATGCCGCATCCCGCAGTCTTCGCAGCGGGGTCCGTCGAAGTCGGGGGGATCACCGAGATTGAGCGCGACCTTCACCGCTGCCGGGATGTGCCGGGTCCACCGCTTGATGTTTCTCAGGTCTTCTCCGTCGAAGAAGATGCCGGACAGGAACGCGTTCCTCGCGATACGACGCGCCGCCTCCGGGTCGATCGGCCCGACACCAGGGATCTTGCAGAACTCGCCGTCCTGCACGTCCTGCCAGCCCCGCTCCGCCACTCCTCGAGACACGAGCACGACCAATTCGGTCTTGCCCTTGCCCGTGCCCTTGCCGGCGACGAGGTCGGGAAGCGCGTCGGCGAGATACCGCGGGAACGGTTCGGCGTGACGCGCCGCCTTGGCGAGGCGCCGGGCCTGGGCCTCGAGCCTGTTGACCAGCCGGGCGCCGACCTCGGGCTCGAACTCGCCCTCGAGGCGGTACATGCCCTCGTCGGTGATCCCGTGCCAGAGGTAGCGGGCCTCACGCTGCCGCTCGGCCAAGTCCTCGGATGACTGCGCCTCCAGCCGGCGCCGACGCCCCTCGTCCCGTAGGACCTTGATCGGAGCACCGCCCCTGACCCGTTTCAGCAACGGGCCCGCCGAGCCCGGGGCCACCTTCTCGGTCTTGGCGATCTCGGTCGCCTGGTCCATCGAGAGCTCGCCGGCACGGAAGGCGTCACCCAACTCGGGAGTCTGATCAGCCGCCTCGGCGGTCTTCAATGCCTCCTTCGCCTTCGTCATCGACGTGCCGGTGGCCCCTGCCAATGTTCCCGGGTCGCCGAGCAATAGGGCCGCCGTCGCTCCGCCCGCGGAGCCCAGCTTGACCAGCCGGCCGTATGCGGCGACGACACGCCTGATCGCACCCGGCGATCGGCCTTCGGTCTCGACACGATTCGCCTGCTCGACCAGCTCGTTGGCGCGATTCACCAGTTCGGCGGCCTCGGCAAGCAGTTGGACTTCCATACGTAGACGATGCCAACCGGGTATGACAGAAACCGGTCGCCCGTATCCTCCCGACCGTGAGACGCGACGAGTTCGAGGCACTGGTCGACGCCGCACTCGAGGAGTTGCCCGAGTGGGTGGTCCAGGCGGTGGAAAACCTGCATGTCGTGGTCGAGGACTGGCCGACCCCGGAGCAGGACGCCGACTACGCCGGTGGCGGCACTCTCCTCGGGCTGTACCACGGCGTGAATCTCCACGATCGCGCCGGGCACTACTCGGGCGTCATGCCTGATCGCATCACCATCTTCATGGGACCGCACCTGGCGCTGCGACTCCCGCCGTCGCGGCTCAAGGCGCAGATCCGCAAGACGGTTCTCCACGAGGTGGCCCACCATCTCGGGATCGACGACGATCGGCTCCACGAACTCGGGTACTAGAGCGATGCCGCGCAGACGCGGCCTATCGGTCAAGCACGTCGCGAAGCGTGCCGATGGCCTCTCCGTGGGACACGACGACGTCACCGATCCGTACGACACGTGCGAACGCGGCCGCTGCAACCACGACCTGGCACGCGCCGTCGGGCTTGCCGAGTTGTGGGGCCAGGACGGGCCCTATCACGCCGGAATGGTGATGCTGCGCGCCTCGACGGCTCTCTTCGACGACGACCAGGAGCCGTACGTCCCCGACGTGGCCGCCGAACAGCAGCGCTGGGCGGTCTGAGGAACCCGTTTCCCGTTGCCGGTTGCCCGTTACCCGGATGCCCTCGCGCGAGCCGAAAGCCGCCGATACAGGGGTTCCAGTTGGTACCTTGGGGACGGCAGAACGGGAGCGACATGGCCGGGCTGAACAGCCTCAAGGGGATCACCGACAAGCAGATCGAACGACTCAAGGAGGCGGGGGTACCTGGTACCGCGAAGCTCCTGAGATGGGGGAGCACCCCCGACGGTCGCCGAGAGATCGCAAGGGCCGCCAAGGTCTCTATCCAGCGGATCGCCAACTGGGTACAGCGGGCCGACCTGATGCGGGTCAAGGGCGTCAGCGACGACTACGCCCGGCTCCTTGCCCGGGCCGGTGTCGAGGACATCGCGGACCTGAGCACCCGTAACCCCGCCGAGCTCGCCGAAGAGGTCGAGATCGCGCACGCGGTCGAGCGTGATGTCAAGCGACTACCCAGCAAGGCGATGATCGCGGAATGGATCGAGCAGGCCCGGCTGATGATCCGCCACGTCTGGTATCACGACACGTGGGGTGAGGAAGAGATCACCGGGCGCCGCGCACCGGCCGTGTTCCCCGCGCCGCGGGTCTAGGGGCCTGCCCCTAGAACTCCTCTTGCCGCTCGGAACGCGCCCGTCGCAGCTCCTCCTTCTTGGCTCGCCGCCTCCGCACCACGACCCGCACCAGCTCGTCGACTCCCGCGCCGAGCACCATGAAGGTCATCAAGACCCACGCCAGAGGGGCTTCCGCCCGCCAGCACAGGAATTGCACCTCGGTGGTGTCGAAGTTCTGGAGGATCAGGATCAGCGCCAGCAAGGCCACGACGCCGTAGAGGACGATCAGTCGGAACCTGCGGGTCTGCCACACGGGTCGATCGGTCGGCTGGGTCATCACCCTCCTGTCGTCGGCCCTCAAATCGTAGAGGGACGCGCATCCGGGTCCGGAGATGGAACCGGGGCCGAGGCGGGGAGCGTTGGAGAGTCATGAACCCATCGAGCACGAGAGCCGGCGTCGCCGGCACGGTGTCCGCCGGTGTCGCGCTCGGGGTCGGTGAGTTGATCGCCGGGATCGTCGACGGGATCCCCTCGCCGGTCGCCGCAGTGGGGTCCTGGGTCGTCGACCAGTCGCCGTCATGGGTCGAGGACTTCGCCATCTCGCTCTTCGGCACGGCCGACAAACTCGCCCTGGCGATCGGCACGATCATTCTCGCCCTCGTGATCGGCTGGTTCACGGGTGTGTACACACGGACCCTGCCATGGCTGGGTGCGGCGGTGTTCATCGTCTTCGCCGCGGTCGGGATCGCTGCCGGTGTCGGGCAGCCCTTCGCAGAGACACCGCTCGTCTACGCGTCCCTCCTCATCGCTGCCGGCGCCGGATTGGGAACGTTGCACACCTTGCTCGGAGCAGTCGGCGAAGGGGAACAGCCCACCGACGGGGTGCCCGCCGATCAGAGCCGACGGCGATTCGTCGCGCTCGCGACGGCCGGGGGAGCGGCCGCAGTGGTCGCGGGTGGCTTCGGCCGTTATCTGGTGACCCGCATCCCGGCATCACCGGTCATCGACATTCCCGCGGCAGGCGTGACGGTGCCGCCACCGCCGCCCGGGAGTTCCATCGACCTGCCGGGCATCAGCCCTCTGGTGACGCCGAACGAGACCTTCTACCGGATCGACACCGCACTCGTGGTGCCGAGGATCGACGAGCAGAGCTGGTCGATGCGAATCCACGGGATGGTGGACAGAGAGGTGAGGCTCACATATGACGACCTGCTCGAGATGGACCTCGTGGAGCAGTACGTCACGCTCGCGTGCGTGTCGAACCGGGTGGGGGGCGACCTCGTCGGCAACGCGAAATGGACCGGGGTCCGTCTTACCGAGCTCCTCGACCGAGCCGGCGTCCGGCAGGGTGCGTCTCAGATCGTCGGACGTTCGGTGGACGATTGGACGGCCGGTTTCCCGACCGAGTTGGCCTTCGACGGCCGCGAGCCGATCCTGGCGATCGGGATGAACGACGAGCCGCTTCCCCTCGCCCACGGGTTCCCGGCCCGGATCATCGTTCCCGGGCTCTACGGCTATGTGTCCGCGACGAAGTGGCTCTCCGACATCGAACTGACGACGTGGGAGGCCTTCGACGCCTACTGGGTGCCCCGGGGATGGGCCAAGGAGGGCCCGATCAAGATGCACTCCCGCATCGACGTCCCCAGACCCCGGGCGGAGGTCGTTGCCGGCACCGTCGACGTGGCGGGCGTGGCCTGGGCCCCGCTGGAAGGCGTCGACTCGGTCGAGATCCGGGTCGACGACGGGGAGTGGATGACGGCCGAGGTGGCCACTCCATTGTCATCGAAAGCCTGGACTCAGTGGCGGGCCCGTCCCCAGCTGACCGCCGGAAACCGGGCGATCGAGGTGCGGGTGATCGACGGCGTCGGGAACGTCCAGACGGCGGACAGGGAACCACCGCGTCCCGATGGGGCCACCGGTCACCACCGGGTGGTCGTCACGGTTGTCTGAGGTGTCCCGTCGGGGAGTCGCCTCTCATCGCGCCGCGACTCGCCCCTGCATTCGGTCCCAGAGTGACTGCTTCTTGCGGGTCACCAGGTGGCGTTCCAGCACCGGCCAGACTTCGGGCGAGCCGAGGGTGCGGCGCATCGATCTCAGGGTCCTGAGGAATGCGGGCAACGCGGCGGACGTGTCGAGAGGGTTGGGCCGGGTCTCAGCCAGGACGTGCCTGTCCGGTCGGAGAACGATGATCTCGGTGTCGGGCCAGGCCCGACGTATGGCATCGAGCTCGGCGGTGAGGGCCGACCCGCCAAGGCGGTCCACGACTCCCTCATAGAACCTGGCATCGGGTCGCTTCTCGACCGAAGCCATCGGAGCGCTCACGATCACGAGGTCGAGCGGCTCTGGAGAACCGAGCACCAGGTCGGCGTTCGTGCCGCTCGCCACGCCTCCGTCCACGTAGTGGAAGCCGTCGATCTCCACCGGGGCAAAGAGCATCGGAACCGCAGCGGACGCGGCCACTGCCCTGGCCAGCGAGGCGTCCGGGCTGTCATCGGTGCCGAACGCGACCCGGTGCTTGCCCTCGAGCTGGTAGCCGACGATCGTGGTCGGCCGGTCCGGCCAGGTGTCGGCATCCTCGCCCATCGCCCGTTCGAGCCACGACTGGACGCCGGAGGTCGTGTAGGGCGCCGGGCAGCCCAACGCCAGCCTGATCCCCGGCTTGCGGAGACCGGGGAGGATCCCGTGGCGGACCCAGCGCCCGACACCCGTTGGCCGGCCGCGGCGGTAGATGATCTTGTCGAGGAGTCGGGCGAGCTGGGGGGCGCCCTTCACGTCTCCGACGATCGACTCCAATTCGAGATGCCCGGTGCGGGCCAGGGCGCCGATGACCGCCCCCGACGACGTGCCGACAATGACGTCGGCGTCTCCGGGGTCCCATTCGGTGGCCATGCGGAGCGAGAACAGGGCACCCACGTGGAAGGCGCCGCCGGTCACTCCGCCGCCGCCGAGTACCAGGCCTACGCGTGACATGAACCCGGGATGATATCGGTGGGGCCGCCAGCCGTCGTGCCGGACCCGTCGCGGACCGCCCGAAGGTCCCCGCATCTCCCGCTGGGGACGCGTGTCCCTCTGTATCTCGAAATCCTTGGTCGCCGCGGCGGCGTTGCCTAGCCTCGCCCTTCGGGCGGGAGAGGAGAGAGCAACCATGGCGCGTTCCGAGAATCGCGAGCGGTCACTCCGTCTCGTGCTGCTCCACGATCCGATCGATCCCGACCTGCCCTGCCCCTGGTGCCGATCGCATACCTACGCCGACGACACCTCCTGCCCGGGCTGCGGCAGGCAGTTCGGCTGAACATCACGCGCGGCGGGAGAGCGACGAGGTCATCCCCAGGGTCGGTGGACAAGGCCCACGGGAGGGGATAGGTGGCGAGGCCGACCGTCGTTCAGGTCGAAGAACCACTCTTTGCGAGATGGCTCTTCGGATCCAGCAAGACCGCCTGACTGTGGCTCACTGCCCGGATCTGGCTCGGCTGGGAGTGGCTCCACGCCGGCTGGGGAGAGGTGTTCGGCAGCAACATCACGTGGAAGTCTTCCGCGGGTCGGCGACGCGGTTGCCGGTTTTGCCTCACGAGCCATCGAGGCTTCTCAGGGCCCGCACGCGGATGTCGCCTGCGTGCCGTGGCAGAGGGAGAGCAACCAGCAACCAGGGGCCAGCAACCAGCCTGAGGGGCATACCCGCCCCGGCGGTCTCGTCGATGCCCACCATGACCGCGAGGCAGGAGGCTCAATCGGCGACGGGTGATGGGAGACAGGAGTCGTCCGGCGGGTAACGGGCAACGGGCAACGGGCAACGATCTACCCTGTCCGCCCCATGCCCAGGATGAATCTCCCCGACGGGACCGTCCTCGAGTTGGAGGATGGCGCCACCGGGCTCGACGCCGCCCGGGCGATCGGGCCGCGCCTGGCCGAGGCGGCGGTCGCGGTCAAGGTCGACGACGAGGTCCGGGATCTGTCGCGGCCGCTTCCGGAGGCGGGGAGCCTCCAGGTGATCACCGCTTCCACCGAGGAGGGACGCCACATTCTCCGGCACTCGGCGGCGCACATCATGGCCCAGGCGGTCCTCGACCTCTTCCCGGGAGCCACCTTTGCGATCGGCCCACCGATCGAGGATGGCTTCTACTACGACTTCGGCGTCGACGACCCGTTCACTCCCGAAGACCTGGAACGGATCGAGGCGCGCATGGCAGAGCTCGTCGCCATCGATCAGCCCTTCGTGCGCGATGAGCTCACCAAGGAGGAGGCGCTCGCCGAGTTCTCCGAACATCGGTTCAAGACCGAGATCATCCAGTCGGTCGACGAGGAGGAGGGAGCCGGCGGCGAGGTGGTGTCGGTCTACCGAAACAACGGCTTCGTCGACCTGTGCCGGGGCCCGCATCTGCCCTCGACGGGGCGATTGCCCGCCTTCAAGCTCCTCCGTACCGCGGGCGCCTACTGGCGTGGCGATGAGAACAACCCGCAGCTGCAGCGAATCTACGGGACCGCCTGGGAGAGCCGGGAGGCGCTCGACGACTACCTCAATCGCCTCGAGGAGGCCCGCAAGCGTGATCACCGCAAGCTGGGGCTCGAACTCGATCTGTTCTCCTTCCCGGAGGAGCTCGGCAGCGGCCTGGCGGTGTGGCACCCGAAGGGGGCGCTGGTCCGCACGATCATGGAGGACTACTCGCGGCGCACCCATCTGAGCCACGGGTATCAGATCGTGGCGACGCCCCACATCGCGCGTCGGCATCTATGGGAGATCTCCAAGCATGTCGACTTCTACGCGGATGCGATGTACCCGCCGCTCGAGGTCGACGAGGGCGAGCGATACATGCTCAAGCCGATGAACTGCCCCGGGCACATCCTCATCTACCAGTCGCGGCCGCGGTCATACCGGGAGCTTCCGATGCGGCTCTTCGAACTGGGGACCGTCTACCGGTACGAGCGGTCTGGCGTGGTCCAGGGTCTGCTCCGCGCCCGGGGGTTCACCCAGGACGACGCCCACATCTTCACCACTGAGGACAAGATCGGCGAGGAGCTCCAGACCCTCCTCGACTTCGTGTTGATGGTCGACCGCGACTTCGGCTTCACGGAGTTCGACGCCGATCTCTCCACCAAGCCCGAGAAGTACGTCGGAAGTGACGAGATGTGGGTCAAGGCCACCGAGGCCCTCCGCGAGGCCCTCGAGGCCGCCGGGCTTCCCTACCAGGTCGCCGAGGGCGAAGGGGCCTTCTACGGCCCCAAGATCGACATCCACATCAAGGATGCGATCGGCCGCCGCTGGCAGATGGGAACGCTTCAAGTCGACTTCGGTCAGCCCGAGAACTTCGACCTCGACTTCACCTCGGCGGACAACGTCCGCGAGCGCCCCGTGATGATCCACCGAGCGCTCATGGGGTCGATCGAGCGCTTCTTCGCCGTATTGCTCGAACACCATGCGGGCGCGCTGCCTGGCTGGCTCTCACCGGTGCAGGCCACCGTCGTCCCCGTGGCCGACCGGCATGCCGAGTACGCCAACGAGGTGGCCGCCGGCCTCCGCAACTCCGGGCTGCGTGTCGAAGTGGATCTCTCCGACGAGACGGTGGGGGAGAAGGTACGCCGCGCCATCACCGACAAGCATCCGGCCGTCCTCGTGGTCGGAGACGACGATGTCGAGGCGGCGACAGTCGGGGTCCGTCTCCGCGGCGAGGAGGAACGACGCGGCGTGCCGTTGTCCGAAGCCGCCGGGGAGTTGACGGCGCTGTGCAAGGCGCCGCGGTAGCGTCGCCCGTCGCCCGTCGCCCGTCGCCCGTCGCCCGTCGCCCGTCGCCCGTCGCCCGTCGCCCGCAAGAGACTTGCGGTCGGGGCGGGACGCGTTGGCCCGTCCGTCGTGTAGCGAATTGCGAATCGCCAATTGCGGGGTCCTCGCGCGGGAACCGGTCGGCGCCCGCTTTCATCAAAGCGGGCGACAAGGAGACACCAGGTGAAGAAGAAACTGGACAATGTTGGCTGCAGCCGCTCTCCTCGCCGCGTGCGGCGACGCCTCGGCGGATGAGCTGACCACAACCATGCCCCCCGACACGACGATCGCTCCACGTGGCGTCCGTGTCGGTGATCCGATCTCGGGTGATCCCATCTCGGTCGAGCAGGCCCTCCTGGCGGACCCGACCGACCTGGTGCTCGTCGAGGCCTACTTGTTCGTCCTCGAGGACGGGTCCGTCGTACTCGCCGACGCCATCCTCGAGTCGTACCCACCCCAGCCGGGCGGAGCCACGATCGTGGTCGAGGGGTTCTCGACGGAGGGCATGGCGCTCGAGATGGCGCCGCCAGGCAGCGGGCTTGCCACCGTCAAGTGGACCGACGAGCCGTACGGAATCCTCGGATCGGTCCAGGACGGGGTGCTCATCCACTTCGACGATCCGAGCGCGTGAGAATTCGCCGGTCCATAGGCCTGCTTCCGCGGGGCTCGTGGTTTTTGGACGCCATGTCGACTCGTCGTAGCCTGCGATGCGGCGTCGTGCGGCACAGGAGGTTGGGGCGTTGAAGACGGTCATCGGAGGCCTGGCACGTCTGGTCGTGCGTCGGCCCCTCGCAGTGTTCATTTCGATGTTGGTCGTCACCGGCGTGCTCGGCTACCTCTCCGGCCAGGTCGTTCTGACCGACGGAAACGAGGGTTTCGCCCCGGAGGCCGAAGAGTTGATCGCTTCCGAGGAGATCCAGACGCTCTTTGGCGACGAGTCCTCCTCTTCCGTGCTCCAGGTGCTGGTATCGGCGGAGGACGGCGACGTGGTGGACCTCGACGGCCTCGCCGTGATCGAGACCGTGACCGGGATCCTGGAGCAGAGCGACCTCGCCCCGCTCCTCCAGTCGCGTCCCGGCGAGCCGGCAGTCATCTCGTACATGTTGCCGATCCAACAGGCGATCGCCCTGGGTGAGATCGAGGTGCCGACCAGCGACGCCGAGTTGAAGGCGGCGTACACGTCGATCCTTCCGAGCCTGCCGCCGGAGGCCGCCGGTGTCGCCGAGCAGCTGCTGTCCGGGGACAAGGATCTCGCCGCTCCTTCGGCATCGAGGGGCCTGGTGCTCGTCTTCATCTCTGCGCCGCGGTTCGACGACAGCACGAACACTCCCGCATTCGATCCCGCCAACGAGTACGAGGACTTCCTGGAGGTCGAAGAGGCCGTGGCGGACCAGATCCGTGCCGCCACCGTCCCCGCCGGCTACACGGCCGAGCCGTTCTCCTTCGAGTTGATCTTTGCCAGCGGAGACGAGTTCGAGGCGGAGGTGGGTCGGCTGTTCGGCATGGCGGCCGGGATCATCGTGATCATCCTGCTCTTCGTGTACTGGGTTCGCCCCAGCCGTGACGGCACTCGCTGGGCGAGGATTCGCCGCACCGGCGCCGACACCCTCCTCACCATGGCGGCGATCTTCATGGCCATCACCTGGATGCAGGGGATCGGGGTGCTCTTCGGGCCCAAGTACCTGGGCTGGATCGACGACTTCGGGCCGATGAACCAGATCGTTCCGATCCTTCTCATCGGTCTCGGCGTCGACTACGCCATCCATCTGACGACTCGCTATCGCGAAGAGGCAGGTGGTGGCGACGCGGTCGACCACTCGATGAACAAGGCGATCCACACGGTGGGGATCGCCCTCGTCCTGGCGACGGTGACGACGGCGGTCGGCTTCCTCACGAATCTGGTGAGCCCGATCCCGGCCCTCAGGGACTTCGGCATCCTGGCGGCGGTCGGGATCGTCTCCTCGTTCTTGATCATGATGTCGTTCGTCGCCGCGTTCCGGGTGCTGCTCGATCGCCGGGCGGAGAGGGCCGATCGTCTTCCCCGCGAGAGCCTCGGCGCCACCAAGGAACGAGCCCTTCCCAGGCTGATCGGCAGGACGTCGATCCTGGCCGAGAAGGCGGCCGTGCCGGTGGTCATGGTGGCCCTCCTCCTGGGCGCCGTGGGCGCCTTCGGTGTCACCAAGCTGAAGACGGAGTTCTCGGTGACCGACTTCGTGCCGCGCCCGAACCCGCTGCTCGAGACGTTCGACACGCTGACGACCGACTTCGCCGGCGGGTTCGGTGAGACCACCGACGTCTTGATCACCAACGGTGACGTCGGCACGCCAGAGGTCCACAACGCGATGGCGCAGTCGCTCGGCAACCTCCGCGGCGTGCCCAACGTCGTCACATACGGGGAGTTCGCCGCCGCCGAGTCATCGATCTCTCTCATTGCCGCGTTCGCCGACCCGGCAAGCGCGCGATTCGAACCGCAATTCGCCCAGATCGCCGCGTCTGCCGGGTTCTCGGCGGATGGAACCGTGTCTCCCACGGCCGATGTCGACGCCCTCTACGGGGCGCTGTTCGCCATCGCTCCGGCGGAGGCTTCGCGCCTCATCCATCGCTCGGACGCCGGGTACGACGCCCTGTTGGTGAGCATCACGACGCAGGCGGGCGAACCGGCGGCCGGCGCCCTCGCCGCCGACATCCGGGAGGCATTTGCGCCGGTCGCCGAGTCGGGCGCCCAGGCCGTGCCGACCTCCGACTACATCATCGCCAACGTCGTGGTGCAGTCGATGAGCGACTCGCAGCTGTCGTCGCTGGTCATCGCGGTCGTTGCAGCAGCGCTGCTGCTGGTCATCAACTTCTGGATCGAGTCGAAGCGTCCGTTCCTCGGGATCATCACGATCGCCCCCGTGGCCCTGGTCATGTTGTGGGCCTTCGGGTTGTTCCCGGTGTTCGGCCTCGCATTCGGACCGGTGACTGCGACCGTGTCTGCGCTTGCCATCGGCATCGGAGTTCCGTACATGATCCACATCACCCATCGCTACCAGGAGGATCGAATCCGGTGTGCCTCGCCCGAGGAGGCGGTGCGCTCGACCACGACCAACACCGGAGGCGCTCTCGCCGGTTCGGCATTCACGACGATCGCCGGATTCGGAATCCTGATGACGGCCTCGCTGGTGCCGTTCCAGCAGCTCGGCCTGGTGACGGCCTACACGATCTTCCTGGCCCTGATCGGCGCGGTGCTGGTCCTGCCGAGCATGCTGGTGCTCTGGGATCGGTGGCACCGCCGTCGGGGGCACACGGCCATCGACGAGGGTGCGGTTCGCGGGGCGATGGAGCTGTGACGGACGGGGGCCGTCGTCAGGGGATCGAGATTCCCGAAGAGGTCGCCCGATCCGAAGGCGTGCCTGACGACCTCGATGCCACCCAGCGGGAGCCGTACTCGATCCCGTCCACCCGTCGGCGCAATGTCGCTGCGGCCATCTACGCGGTCGGTGCAGTGGTGGCGGGTACAGGCGCCGTCTTCGCCTACACCGGGCTGGCGTTCGTCGCCGGCCTGCTGGCCCTGCTGGCGCTCTGGCATCGGGCGGCAGCCTGGCGGATAGAGGTTCTCGACCCTCAGGCGCTGGAGATCGCGAACCGCGAGGTCCCGCTCGCCGTGGGACACGCGTCGGCCGCCGTGGGATTCGACGGCTGGCGGGCTCGCCCGATCTGGAATGTCCTGGTCTTCAGCGCAGACGAACCCCCTTCGCAGCGGGGGCTGATCCGGGTGGACGCGGTGGACGGAAAGGTCGTGGGAACGTACGTGGAGCAGATCCCTTCTCCACGCCGCACGTAGCAGATCGCAAGAAGAGGTGATCGCGAGCCGCTCGCCGCGTGCCTCCTAGAGAACGAACCGGTCACCGTCCCGATCACACACCTCCAGCGCCACCGCGATGCCTTCCCGGGATGCCCACTTCTCGAGGACGGCCATCCCCTGGACGTGGCAACCGGCCTTGAAGGTGGGCCACGGCTCTCCGTCGTGTGCATCGCCCATGTCGACCGAGAGGCCCGGGACCGGCTCGAGGAACTCGGGAAAGACCTCGAAGCCCTCGAGACTCACGATGGCGAGGTCCAATTCGGCGGCCCGGGCGAACATCCGTCCGACGACGTCCATCGGATAGAAGCCCTCATCCTCTTCACCCCTCCTGACGGCCTGTGCGTCGAACTCGTTCGCCAGCGCGTCGACCGGGTGAACATCCCCGGAGACGGCGGTCACCGGTTCTGGCTCCTCGGGGGTGAGAATCGCCCGTGCGGCGTCGAGGATGCGCTGGAGGTCGTCGACCTCGAACGCCCACGGCTCGCCCGCCTCGTCGGGGACGAACTCCGCGTACAGGGTCCCCTCGTCCTCGTATACGTATCCGACCAGCCGCCCCTCCTCGGTCAACTCGACGAGAGGCTCGCCATCCTGCTCGGTGTCACGCGCGGTCAGATCGGACATGGAGAGGGAGGCTACCCGTGGCGCTTGCCGGCGGCTGTCACCGCTCCATCGGCCGCTTGGTGTGGCCCGAGAAGATCTGGCGGGGCCTCCCGATGCGGGTCTCGGGGTCCTCGGTCATCTCGCGCCACTGTGCCACCCAGCCAGGGAGACGGCCGATCGCGAAGAGGACGGTGAACATCCGCACGGGGAACCCGAGTGCCCGGAACATCAACCCCGAGTAGAAGTCGACATTGGGATAGAGGCGGCGCTCGACGAAGTAGTCGTCGGCGAGAGCGGCCTCCTCCAGTTTGAGGGCGATGTCGAGCAGTGGATCGTCGGCTCCGATTCGTTCGATCACCTCGTAGGCGAAACCCTTGAGGATCCGCGCTCGCGGGTCGTAGTTCTTGTAGACCCGGTGGCCGAACCCCCAGAGCCGGAACGGGTCGTCGGAGTCCTTCGCCTTGTCGATGTACTTCTCGAAGTCGCGCCCGTCCTCGTTGATCTGAGCGAGCATTTCCACCACGCGCTGGTTGGCGCCGCCGTGGAGGGGGCCCCACAGCGCGCTCATCCCGGCCGCCACCGATGTGAACAGGTTCGCCTGGCTCGAACCGGCGAGGCGGACCGTCGAGGTCGAGCAGTTCTGCCCGTGGTCGGCGTGCAGGATCAGGAGCACATCCAGCGCCTTGGCGACCACCGGGTCGATCTCGTACTCCTCGACCGGGAGGGCGAACATCATGTGGAGGAAGTTGGACACATAGTCGAGATCGTTGCGGGGGTAGATGTAGGGCTGCCCCATCGATTTCTTGTAGGCGTACGCGGCGACCGTCGGCATCTTGGCGATCAGCCGCAGCGCCGACTGCTCCACCGCGTAGGGATCGGTCGGGTTGTGAAAGTCCGGGTAGAAGGTCGCCATGGCGTTGGTCGCCGAGGCGAGGATCGCCATCGGGTGGGCGCTCTTGGGGAACGCGTCGAAGAGCCGCTTCATCTCCTCGTTGAGAAGCGTGTGGCGGGTGACGTCGTGGATGTAGTCCTCGAGTGCCGGCTTGGTGGGGAGCTCGCCGTAGAACAGGAGGTAGGCGACCTCGAGGAACGTGGAGTCTTCGGCGAGGTCCTCGATCGAATAGCCGCGGTAGCGCAGCTCGCCGGCGACCCCGTCGACGAACGACACCGCGCTCAGAGTGCCGGCGGTGTTGGCGAACCCGTAGTCGAGAGTGACGAGCCCTGTCTCGGCGCGAAGGCTCGAGATGTCGAACCCGTGTCCGCCCTCGGTTCCCTCCACCATCGGGAACTCGATTTCACCCCCGTCGTACTTGAGGACGACGTTCTCACCCATTGATTCCTCTTCTCTCAGTCTTCTTCCTGGGCGGCCGCGATCACCCGCTGGGCCTCGTTCGGCGGGGCCTCCTCGTAGCGGGAGAACTCCATCTCGAATGATCCCCGCCCGCTTGTGATCGAGCGGAGGTCGATCGAGTACCGCTGCATCTCGGCGAGCGGCACCTCTGCCGTCAGCACCCGGGTCCCACCATCGGAGTCCATTCCGAGCACTCGGCCACGCTTGGAGTTCAAGTCGCCGATCACATCTCCCATGAGATCTTCGGGCACCCGGATGGTCGCCCGCATGATCGGCTCGAGCAGCGTCGCATTCAGCTTGGGCGCCGCCTCACGCACGGCCAGGATACCGGCCATTCGAAACGACAATTCGTCCGAGTCGACGGGGTGGTACTTGCCGTCGTAGACGGTCGCCTTGACCCCGACGACCGGGTATCCGGCGAGGATGCCCCTCTCGAGGGCCTCCACGACTCCCTTCTCGACGGCCGGGACGTATTGCCTGGGGATGGATCCGCCCTTGATCTCATTGGCGAATTCGAATGTCTCGCCGGCGTGAAGCGGCTCGAAGCGCAGATTGGCGACGCCGAACTGGCCGCGACCGCCCGATTGCTTCTTGTGCTTGCCCTCGACATCGGCGGTGCCGCGGATGGTCTCCCGGTAGGGGACCTTGGGGAGCTGGGTGTCGATCTCGACTCCGAATCGAGAATGAAGTCGGGCGATGGCAACCTCGAGGTGGGCGTCACCGAGGCCGGACAGGACCGTCTCGTTGGTGTCGGCGCTCCGTTCGACCTTCAAGGTCGGGTCGTCCTCGATCGCCCGTTGCAGAGCCGTGGAGAGCTTCTCCTCGTCGTGCTGCGACCGGGGGAAGACCGCGAGCGACATCGTGGGGCGCGGCATCTCGACAGGCGCGATGACGACCTTCACACCGGGTGAGCGAAGAGTGTCTCCCGCGAGTGTGGATTCGAGCTTGGCGACGGCGGCGATGTCGCCCTCCTCGACCCGCTTGGTCTCCTCGTGCTCTTTGCCCCGCATCGTGAAGATGTTGTGCATTCGTCCGGAGACTCCCCGGGTGGGGTTCTGCAGATCGGCGTCGAGGTCGATCTCGCCACGGAAGACCCTGAACATCGAGATTCGCCCCACGTAGGGGTCCGACATCGTCTTGAACACATACGCGACGACTCCGGAATCGGGCAGCGAGTCGCCCTCCTGCAGCGGCGGAACCGGCCGCTCGGAGGGGCGCGGCCCGTAGTCGACGATGAACTGGGCGAGCCGGTCGATGCCGATGAGCGCGGTGGCCGAGCCGCAGAGGACGGGAAAGGTGGTCCCCTCGACCATGCCGCGGTGCATCCCGGAGATGAGCTGCTCGCCCGATGGTTCGACGCCCTCGAAGTACTTCTCGAGCATCTCGTCGTCCGTCTCGACCACCGCCTCGACGAGCGCCGTGTGGAGCGACGCGACCTCATCGGCCAGATCCTCCGGGAGCTCTCCCTCGGCGGCCGTGGGGTTGCCCGAGTAGGTGAACGCCTGACCCCCGACGAGGTTGGCGACGCCGCGCAGGTCGTGCTCGCTGCCGATGGGAACCTGGAGTGGCGCGACCCCCGTACCGAAGACGTCCTTCAATTGGGCCTGGACCCGGGAGAACGAGGCGCGCTCGCGGTCCAGTTTGTTCACGAAGATCGCCCTGGCGATGCCCTCGTCGCCGGCGAGCTTCCACAGCGCCTCGGTCTGGACCTCGACGCCGTCGACCCCTGAGACCACGAAGACGGCGAGATCGGCGGCGCGAAGTGCTGCGAGCGCCTCGCCGACGAAGTCGGAGAGCCCCGGGGTGTCGATGAGATTGATGCGATGGCCGTTCCAGTCGAATGGGGCCATCGCGAGGCCGACCGACGACCCTCTGGCGCCTTCTTCGGTGTCGAAGTCGGACACGGTGTTCCCGTCTTCGATCCTCCCCATCCGGGTGGTGGCGCCGGCGGTGAAGAGCAACGCTTCGGCGAGCATCGTCTTCCCGCTGCCGCTGTGGCCGACCAGGACCACGTTGCGGATCTTCTCCGATGGCATCGAGCCTCCCGCGTCGTCGGGGATGTGCGAATTGGTGCCGGAGTGTACTAAGCCGCGGGGAGCGCACTCTCGGGGCGGATGGCCCTTTCGTGACCGACCCTCGACTCGACTGCTGGTCGCATCCGGCTCCCTGCTACCTTCGCCCAATGCTCGACATGAGGGCGCGCAAGCGGGTGTCCCGGGTCGCCGATCCGTTCGCCCGGTTCCTGGCCCGCCTGGGGCTCACCCCCACGATGATCACCTTCACGGGTTTCACCATCTCGGTGGGGGGCGCCGTTCTCATCGGAATGGGCTACCTGGGCGTCGGCGCTCTGGTGCTCGGCTTCGGCGCGGCTCTCGACATCCTCGACGGGGTCCTGGCTCGACTCACCGGTCAGGAGACCCGCCGCGGGGCCCTGCTCGACTCCTTCACCGACCGGCTTGGCGAGGTCGCCGCGTGGACCGGCCTGGCCTTCTACCTGGGGCAGCGGGCGGAGGGGACCCTCGTCCTGCTCTCCCTCCTCGCCGTGTGCGGGGCTCTTCTCATCCCGTACATGAGGGCGAAGGCGGAGGGGGAGGGTCTGGAGGGCAAGGGAGGGATCCTGGGACGTGCCGAGCGGCTGCTCGTGTTCGGCGTCGGCGTCGGCCTCGAAGGGCTGGGGCTGCCCACGCTGGTCGCCACCATCTGGATCATGGCGGTGCTCTCGTGGGTGACGGTCATGCAACGCTTCTACCGCACCTGGGCACAGCTGGACGAGTGAAGCGGGCTCTCGGCTACTACGCATATCGCATCCTGTCGGGCCTGTTCGGCCTGCTTCCCGAGCCCGTCATGCGACGACTCGGACATGGGGCCGGCTGGCTCGCTTCCTTCATCGCACGAGATCGATTCCGCATGGCCATGCGCCACCAGGCACGGGTGCTCGGTCCCGGAGGCGACCCCAGGCGGTCGGCTCGCCAGGTGTTCCGCCACTACGGCCGCTATTGGGCGGAGACGTTCTGGATGCGCCCCCGCCGACGCGACTCGGTGCTTGCCCGGACGAGCATCGCCGGAATCGAGCACCTGCACGGTGCTGTGGCGAGCGGACGGGGCGTGGTGCTCGCGTTGCCCCATGTGGGGAACTGGGAGATGGCGGGGCTGCGTGCCGCCGAGGAGGACGCCCGGGTGCTGGCGGTCGCCGAGGCGCTGGGAAACGAGCGGATCGTCGAGTGGTTCACCGAGATGCGCCGCATGATGCAGATCGACGTCGTGATCGCCCGCAAGGGGGCGCGGGTGACCCGCGATCTCATGAGGCGACTCGAGGACGGTGGTGTGATCGCCCTTCTCTGTGACCGGGACATCAAGGGAACCGGTGTCGCTGTCGAGTTCTTCGGTGAGATCACCACCCTTCCCGCCGGGCCGGTGGCCCTGGCCGATCGCACCGGAGCCGTCGTGCTCCCGGTCGGCACCTTCTTCGCCGACGGCGCCGGGCATGCCTTCGAGGTGCGCCCGCCTCTCGAGATACCGGCCCTCGACGACCAGGCGGCGCGGATCGAAGCCGGCGTGACCCTTCTCGCCCGGGTGGTGGAGGACATCATCCGCACGGCGCCGGCGCAGTGGCACCTGATCGTCCCCAACTGGCCGAGCGATCGTTCATGAAGGTCGCCATCGTCTGCCCCTACGCATTCGATGCTCCTGGCGGCGTTCAGGACCAGGTGGCGCGGCTGGTGCGGTGGCTCGACGAGGCGGGACATCAGGCGTGGGCTGTGGCGCCAGGCGAGGGAGGCCCGCCCGGGACCCGTTCGGTCGGCTCGTTCCGCACCTTGTCGGTCAATCGGTCGAGGGCCGCGGTCTCGGTGGATCCCCGGGCGATCCGGCGGGTCGGTGAGGCCGTCGCCGACGCCGACGTCGTGCACGTTCACGAGCCGTTCGTTCCCATGGTCTCGCTCGGGGCCCTCATCGCGTCGACGCCCCCCAGAGTGGGGACGTTCCACGCCGACCCCAGCGGTGCCGTGCGCACCGCATACAAGGCTGCGGCCCCGCTCCTGGACCTGGCGGCGCGGCGGCTCGACGTGGTGACCGCCGTGAGCCAGGTCGCAGCATCCGCCGTGGACCGGCTGCCCGGGATCCGGGTGATCCCCAACGGGCTCGACATCGAGGACTACCGCTCCGATCCCGAACCTCTTCGGGTGATGTTTCTCGGCCGTGACGACCCCAGGAAGGGCCTCGACGTCCTGCTTCAGGCGTGGCCCCTGATCCGGCACCGATCCCCGAATGCGGTGCTGCGGGTGGTGGGAGCCGAGCGCGCCACGGGACCCGAGGGCGTGGAGTTCCTGGGCAGGCTCGACGATGCCGCCAAGCGGGACGAGCTCGCGGCGGCCGCGGTCCTCGCCGCTCCCAACCTGGGTGGCGAGAGTTTCGGCATCGTCGTCGCCGAGGGGCTGGCATCCGGGTGCGCAGTGGTCGCCAGTGACATCCCCGCCTTTCGTGCCGTCGCGGGCGACGCTGCGGTCTACGTCCCGCCGGGCGATCCGGTCCGGCTCGCCGATGAGATCGGCCGTCTCCTCGGGGACGAGGCGCTCCTCCAACGGATGGGCGAGCAAGGCTCCCGCCGCGCCACCCTGTTCGGCCGGGACGTCGTGTTGCCGGCATACCTGGCCACCTACAGGGACGCCCTCGACGCCTGAATCCCCGGATCGGCACCCGGGCGAGTGACCGGTAGAATTGGGACCGAAGAGGGAGAACCCCAATGGAAAAAGGCACCGATCGCGTCAAACGAGGCCTCGCCGACATGCTCAAGGGCGGGGTCATCATGGATGTCACCGACGCCGAGCAGGCGAAGATCGCCGAGGAGGCGGGCGCGGTCGCGGTGATGGCCCTGGAGCGGGTCCCCGCCGACATCCGGCGAGAGGGCGGCGTCGCCCGGATGGCGGATCCCACCAAGATCGAAGAGATCATGGCCGCCGTGTCGATCCCGGTCATGGCCAAGGTGCGCATCGGCCACTACGTGGAGGCTCAGGTCATCGAGGCTCTGGGGGTCGACTTCATCGACGAGTCCGAGGTGCTCACCCCCGCCGACG
The DNA here is from genome assembly GCA_035464675.1 of Acidimicrobiia bacterium. GTDB lineage: Bacteria > Actinomycetota > Acidimicrobiia > Spongiisociales > UBA11373 > JAUYIV01. Next base: position 23,012 of record DATHSA010000066.1, on the reverse strand, counting down.
AGGCCCATCACATCGACAAGTGGAAGTTCACCGTGCCGTTCGTGTGCGGGTGCCGCGACCTGGGCGAGGCGCTGCGCCGGATCGGCGAGGGTGCCGCGATGATCCGCACCAAGGGCGAGGCGGGCACCGGCAACGTCGTCGAAGCGGTCCGCCACATGCGCAGCGTGAAGGATGGGATGCGCCGCCTCCAGACCCTGGACAGCGAGCAACTCATGAGCGCGGCCCGGGACCTCGGCGCCCCATTCGACCTCGTCCAGGAGGTTGCCGAGACCGGTCGGCTCCCCGTGGTCAACTTCGCTGCCGGCGGCCTCGCCACCCCTGCCGACGCCGCCCTGATGATGCAGCTCGGGTGTGACGGCGTGTTCGTGGGGTCGGGCATCTTCAAGAGCTCGGATCCGGCCGTCCGCGCCAAGGCGATCGTCGAGGCGACGACCTACTTCGACGATCCCCAGATCGTCGCCAAGGTGTCGCGCGGCCTCGGAGAGCCGATGGCCGGCATCGAGATCGACCGGCTCGCCGACGAGGATCGGCTCCAGAACCGGGGCTGGTAGAGGGTGCGCGCCGGGGTACTCGCTCTTCAGGGGGATGTCCGCGAGCACGCGACGATTCTCGAGGAACTCGGCGCCGAAGTCGTACGCGTCCGGTCGGCACCCGATCTCGAGGAGATCGACGCGCTGGTGATCCCGGGTGGCGAGTCGACGACCATCGGGAAGCTCGCCGACCGCTACGGGCTGGTCGAGCCCCTGCGAAAGGCGATCTCCGACGGCATGCCCACCCTCGGCACCTGCGCCGGCATGATCTTTCTCGCCGGGGCGACCACCGAATCGCGGTCCCAGGTCCAACTCGGCGTCCTCGACGTGGTGGTCAGGCGCAACGCGTTCGGGCGTCAGGCGGACTCCGGCGAGCGCGAGGTCGACGTGGCGGGTCTCGACGCCCCGGTGAACGGCGTGTTCATCCGTGCACCATGGATCGAGAAGGTGGGGGAGGGCGTCGAGATCCTCGCCGAACTCGACGGCCACCCGGTGATGGTCCGGGAAGGAAATGTCATTGCGGCGTCGTTCCATCCCGAGTTGGCGGGCGATACGCGGCTGCACCGCATGTTGCTCGAGATGGTCGAGGAGTCCTGATGTCGGGTCATTCGAAGTGGTCCACGATCAAGCACAAGAAGGGTGCGCGCGATGCCCAGCGTGGCAAGCTCTTCGCCAAACTGGCGCGTGCGATCGAGGTGGCTGCCCGCGAGGGAGGAGGCGACCCGGCCGCCAACGCCTCGCTCTCTCAGGCGATCGACAAGGCCAAGAGCAACTCGATGCCCAACGACAACATCGAGCGAGCGGTCAAACGCGGCACCGGCGACATCGAGGGGGCCCACTACGACGAGATCTGGTACGAGGGGTATGCCCCGGGCGGGGTCGCCCTGTTCGTCCAGGTGCTGACGGACAACCGCAACCGGGCCGCCTCCGACGTCAGGGCAACACTCACCCGCAACGGGGGGAACCTCGGTGAGCCGGGCTCGGTGGGATATCTGTTCGCCCAGAAGGGGTACATCCTCGCTTCGGGTTCCGAGGACGAGGTGATGCTCACCGCCCTCGAGGCCGGTGCCGAGGACATCCGGCCGTCCGGGACGCAGTTCGAGGTGATCACGGAGCCATCGGACTTCCAGCCCGTCCGCGACGCGCTGCGCGAGGCAGGGATCGCCATCGAGTCGTCCGAGGTGACCCAGATCCCTTCGTCGACCGTCCCCCTCGGCGAGGAGACCGCCCGGGCCGTCCTCCGCCTGGTCGACGCGCTCGAGGACCTCGACGACGTGCAGTCGGTCTTCGCCAACTTCGACATCAGCGACGAGGTGCTGGCGGCGGTGGCGGGCTGAAGCCCGCCACGCAATACGCGATTCGCAGTACGCGACTCGACCGATCGGATCTGCGCCGCCTCGAGAGCATGTGCGCGTCCGTCTATCGCGTATGGCGAATCGCGAATCTCCTTCCTTCTGATTTCCGTGAAACGGTCACCCAAACCCCCTAACCTCACCAAACACATGTTCGTTCTCGGCATCGATCCCGGGCTGTCGCGGACCGGATACGGCGTCGTCGAGGCGACGAATGCCGCGATGCGCGCAGTCGCGGCAGGTGTCATCTCGACCGCCCCCGGTGAGCCGGTGGCCCGGCGACTGCGCGAGCTCCACGACGACCTCGCGGCGGTCATAGCCGAGTATCGGCCCGGAGAGGTTGCCATCGAGTAGATCTTCGTGAACCGCAACCTTCAGACCGCGACGTCGGTGGGCAGGGCGTCCGGTGTGGCGATGCTCGCCGCGGCGAGTGCCGGGCTCGACGTGTTCGAGTACACCCCGTCGGCGGTGAAGATGGGCGTCGCCGGCTACGGCGATGCGACCAAGCACCAGGTGCAGGCGATGGTCGCCCGCCGCCTCGGACTCGCCGAGGCCCCGTCGCCGGCGGATGCCGCCGATGCCCTTGCGGTCGCTCTGTGTCATCTCCAGTCGGCAGGCCTACGCCGCGCCGTGGACGGGGCGCGGACATGATCGGGCGGATTCGCGGCGTGCTCGCCGAGCGGACCGCTTCGGGTGTGGTGGTCGACACCGGCGGGGTCGGCTACGAGGTGGCCATGCCACCGCGCGACATCGCCGCCCTCCCTCCGGTGGGCGAAGACGTCGTGGTCCACACCCATCTCCATGTCCGCGAGGACGTGATGGCCCTCTACGGCTTCGCCTCCGAGGAGAGCCGCGATCTCTTCCGTGATCTCATAGGGGCCAGTGGTGTCGGGCCGAAGCTGGCGCTGGCGATCCTGGCGACCCTCACCCCGGAACAGTTGCGGCTCTCGCTGGCTGCCGAGGACGTCGACGTGCTCACGTCGGTCCCCGGGATCGGCAAGAGGAGTGCCCAGAAGCTCGTGCTCGACCTGCGGGCGCGGCTGGCGATGCCGGATGGAGAGCTGGTGCCCGCCGGTGGATCGCTGAGTGACGTTCGGGGGGCGCTGGAGGGCCTCGGCTACGCCGCCTCGGAGATTCGCGAGGCTCTCGACGGGCTCGACGTCGACCAGGCGCCCGAGGCACTGCTCCGCGCCGCGCTGCAGAAGCTGGGGCGGCCGTGAGAGAGGAAGGCCTTCTCGCTGCCCGGCCGTCGCCCGAGGACGCCGCGTTCGACGAGGGGCTACGGCCGGCGACCCTCGACGAGTTCATCGGCCAGGACGACCTCAAGGAGCGTCTCTCGATCCTGGTGGAGGCTGCACGTGGCCGGGGGGAAGCGCTCGATCATCTCCTGTTCAGCGGACCGCCGGGTCTGGGCAAGACGACGCTCGCGGCGATAGTCGCCAACGAGATCGGGGCCAGGCTGCGTGCAACCTCGGGGCCGGCGCTCGAGCGGGCCGGTGACCTCGCCGCCATCCTCTCCAACCTCGAGGAGGGCGACGGCATGTTCATCGACGAGATCCATCGCCTTCCTCGAGCGGTCGAGGAGATCCTCTATACGGCGATGGAGGACTTTCAGCTCGACATCGTCGTGGGCAAGGGTGCTGGTGCCCACTCGATCCGCCTGGAACTGCCCGCGTTCACGTTGATCGGCGCCACGACGCGCGTCGGGCGGGTCTCGGCACCCCTGCGGGACCGCTTCGGGTACGTGGCCCGGATCGACTACTACCGCTCCGGGGAACTGGAGGCGGTGGTGGCGCGGTCGTCGCGACTGCTGGAGATCGAGGTCACCGATGCTGCCCGGGCCGCGATCGGAGCGCGATCACGGGGCACCCCGCGCATAGCCAATCGCCTGCTCCGCCGGGTACGCGACTTCGCCGAGGTGCGGGCCTCAGGGTCTGCCGACGAGGACATCGCCCGGCAGGCGCTCGAGGTGTTCGAGGTCGACGCGGCGGGTCTCGACCGGGTGGATCGCGCGATCCTGGAGTCGGTGATCCACAAGTTCGGTGGTGGCCCGGTCGGACTCTCGACGCTGGCGATCGCCGTCTCCGAGGAGCCGCAGACCGTCGAGGACGCCTACGAGCCGTTCCTCCTCCAGATGGGCTTCCTCCAGCGAACCCCACGCGGGCGGGTCGCCACCCGGCTCGCCTATGAGCACATTGGCGTCCCGGTTCCCGACGCGGTGGAGCAGGGTCGCTTGCTCTAGCGGACGCGTCTGCCCGTCCGGCCCGAAGGTGGTTCCCCGTTCCCCGTTTCCCGTTCCCCGGGCGTGCTCGCCCCGATCGGCACGGGAGACGGGCGACGGGGAACGATGGTTTGGCAAGATCCCGACTTGCTCACACACTCACCTCGTGCGCACCGCCGACTTCCACTACGACCTTCCCGACGACGCGATCGCCCAGTCCGCGGTCCAGCCGCGTGACTCTGCCCGGTTGCTCGACACCCGGGACATGTCGGACCACCGCTTCAAGGATCTTCCCTCGTTGCTGCGCGAGGGTGACCTGGTGGTGGTGAACCGCACCCGGGTGAGGCCGGCACGGCTCCACGGGGTGAAGGAGGGGACCGGTGGCCGCGTGGAGGCCCTGTTGCTTCGCCCGGGCGGCGACGGGTCCTGGGAGGCTCTGGTGCGGCCCGCCCGTCGAATCCACGAGGGAACGCGTCTCCGGTTCGGTGAGGTGCGCGCCGTTGTCGCCGGCTCGCCGGCCGAGGGTCGGGTGGTGCTGCTCCCGGAGAAGGGCTCGCTGGACGAGGCCATGGCCGCCGACGGCGAGATCCCCCTGCCTCCCTACTTCCATGGCCATCTCGACGATCCGGAGCTCTATCAGACCGTCTACGCGGATCGGCCCGGGTCGGTAGCAGCGCCGACGGCCGGCCTCCACTTCACGCGGGCAGTGCTGGACGATCTGGAGCGACGCGGCATCGACCGCGCGGCCGTGGATCTGGAGATCGGCCTCGACACCTTTCGTCCCATATCCGCCGATGTCATCGAGTCGCATCGCATGCATCAGGAGCGGATGCGCGTGGACGACGATGCTGCAATCGCCGTCAAGGGAGCGCGAGAGCGTGGCGGGCGGATCGTCGCCATCGGGACGACCGTGGTGCGCGCCCTGGAGTCTGCGGCGACGGGCGACGGCCTCGTCGAGCCCGGGGAGGGCGACACATCGCTGTTCATCACACCCGGATACCGGTTCACCGTGGTCGATCTGCTGGTGACGAACTTCCACGTGCCCGCATCCACGCTGGTGGTGCTGGTGGCCGCGTTCATGGGCCCGGGGTGGCGTTCCGCGTACGCGGGCGCATTGGCGCGGGGGTACCGGTTCCTCTCGTTCGGCGATGCGATGCTCGGGGAGCGGGCTCCGTGACGTCTTCGGTGACGTTTGCCATCGAGGCGAATGACGGAGCCGCTCGCACCGGGCTGCTGTCGACCCCGCACGGCGACGTGGCCACCCCCGCCTTCATGGCGGTGGGGACGCGAGGAACGGTTCGTGCGCTCGATCCGGACGATCTCGCATCGGCGGGCGCGGAGATGATCCTGGCCAACACCTACCACCTGATGCTCCGTCCCGGCGACCACATCGTGGATCGCATGGGAGGACTTCACTCCTTCATGGCCTGGCCCGGTCCGATCCTGACGGACAGCGGCGGGTACCAGGTGTTCTCCCTGGATCCGAGCCTCGACGAGGACGGGGTGACGTTTCGATCGACCTACGACGGCTCTGCCGTTCGCCTCACACCGGAGCGCGCGATGGAGGTCCAGGAGCGTCTCGGAGCAGATGTGGCCATGGTGCTCGATCATCTGGTCGGCCTTCCTGCGTCGCGGGACGTCGTCCGCGACGCGATGGAAAGAACCCTGCGATGGTCGGAGCGGGCGCTGACCGCGCATCGTCGCCCCGATCAGGCGCTGTTCGGGATCGTCCAGGGAGGATCGGAGCCGGATCTGCGGATCGAGAGCGCCGAGCGGACCGCGGCGCTCGGGTTCCCGGGCTTCGGTATCGGCGGGCTCAGCGTCGGGGAGAGCGCCAGGGCGCGCAATGATGCGCTCGATGCGGTCGCCTCGGTGCTCCCTGCGTCGGCACCGCGGTACGTGATGGGTGTCGGCGACACGTCGGGGGTGCTGGACGCGGTCGCTCGGGGGTTCGATCTCTTCGACTGCGTGTGGCCCACTCGCCTGGCTCGCCACGGCAAGGTGCTGTCCCGTCACGGCGACTTCCAGGTCCGCAGGGCCGAGTTCGCCGACTCGGACCGGCCGATCGACCCCGACTGCGGCTGCTCGACGTGCGTCCGGTTCTCGCTCGCCTACCTCCGCCACCTGCGGGTGACGGGCGAGTTGCTCGGGCACCGCCTGCTCAGCATTCACAACCTCCACTACACCCTGGCGATGCTGGCGGCGGCGCGCGATGCCATCCGGGCCGGACGCTTCGAGCACCATCGCGCCGAGGCGCTCGCCGCCCGACGCGAGGAGTCTGCCGAGGACGGCTACGCTACGGACCCTTCCGCCTGAGTCGCGGGTCGCCCGCGTCAGGCAAGAGGGCACATCCGCTGCCGAGTCCCCGGAGGACCGATGCTCATCATCCTTGCTGGAACCGAAGACGGCTCGGCCGGGGGTTCCGGCAACGCCTTCGTGACCCTGCTGTTCTATGCCGTCATCATCGGCGGCCTCTTCTACTTCCTCATGATTCGCCCGCAGCGCACCCGGATGCGGAAACATCAGGCCTTGATGGCCGAGCTCGAGGTGGGCGACGACGTCCAGACGATCGGCGGCATCCACGGCCGCATCGAGCATCTGGATGAGGAGACCGTGGTGCTGCAGATCGAAGGAGGCGGCCGAATCCGGGTCGCCCGGCGGGCCCTGGCCGGCAAGATCGGTTGAGTCGTGTCGCGGCGTAGTGCTCTTCTGACTCTGACGATCACGCTCGTCGTCGTCTACGGGTCACTGCTTCTCACCCAGCTGTCGGGCACGACCCCGCTGCTCGGCCTGGATCTCCAGGGCGGGTTTGCGGTGGTGCTCAACGCTCCCGAGGGCACCGACGCCGACGTTCTCGATCAAGCGGTCCAGATCATGCGGCGCCGCATCGAGGCGCTGGGCAACGTCCAGGAACCCGAGATCGCAGTGGTGGGCGATCGCAGCATCGAGGTGCAGCTGCCGGGTGTCACCGACCGCGATCGGGCCCTTGCCGCGGTTGGCACCACCGGCCAGCTCTCGTTCCGTCCCGTGCGTGACATCAGCCCGATCCCCGGAGTGAGCCCGCTGCTCTTCCAGTCGCCTCCGCCCGATCCGACGACGACCACCACGACCACCGTGCCCGGGTCGACGACGACCACCGAGCCCGACGAGGTGTCCCCGACCACCGGAGAGGGGTCCACGACGACCGTGGTGACCACCACCACGACCGTGGCGTCCACCACGACCACGGCGGCAGTGACGACCACGACGGGCGGGGAGACGACCACCACCAGCGGTGGCACCACGACGACGCTCGATCCCAAGTCGTACATCGTCCTCCCCGAGGGCGTCACCTGGTGCGACGAGGTGGAGCAGCCAGGCTGCGTGGACTTCCAGACCGGTCTCACCCCGGATCCGGATCCGAACCTCGACGCGTTCCTCGCCGAGGCGGCGGAGGACGGGGGACGCATCTTCCACGTCGCCCCCGCACGTCTTCTCGGCTCGGACCTCACCGGGGCCCAGGCTCAGTTCCAGCAGACCGGTGGCGGCCCGACCGGTGGCGGCCTCGGTGAGTGGATCGTGCTCCTCGAGTTCAGCTCGGACGGCGCCACCAAATTCACCACGGTCACCCGCGAGCTCGCCAGTTACGGTTGCACCATCCCGTTCCCCGAGTGCGACCCCGCCTCGGCGCCAGGCGACCCTCGCCGTCAGTTCGCCATCGTTCTCGACGGCATCGTGGTGTCGGCCCCCCGCGTCAACGACGATGTCGACCCGGCGGTGGGCATCCCCGGGTCCTCTGCGGTGATCACCCTGGGTGACAGCCAGAACCAGCAGGAGGAGGCCAGCAACCTGAGCGTCGTTCTCCGCTACGGGTCTCTTCCTGTCGCCTTCGAACAGGCGACGGTCCAGTCGGTGTCGGCCACCCTGGGATCGGACTCTCTCGACGCCGGCCTCATCGCCGGATTCGCCGGCCTGGCCCTCGTCGCCCTCGCGATGATCCTGTACTACCGGGCTCTCGGGATCGTCAACGTCATCGGGCTGACCGTCTTCGGGAGCCTGGTCCTCGTCGTGTTCTCCCTTCTGGGAGAGTGGCAGGGTGTGACCCTGACGCTTGCGGGGGTCGCCGGCCTGATCGTGTCGGTGGGGATCACCGCAGACTCGTACATCGTCTACTTCGAGCGAATCAAGGAAGAAGTCCACAAGGGCCGCTCCCTGCGCAGCGCCATCGATCACGCGTTCTCACGGGCGTTCCGCACGATCCTGACCGCCGACACGGTGTCGTTCGCCGGCGCGGTGCTGCTGTTCTTCCTCGCCATCGGCGCGGTGAAGGGCTTTGCGCTGGCACTGCTGGTGGCGACGGTGTGTGACGTCCTGGTGGCGGTCTTCTTCACGAGGCCCGCCGTGGCCCTCCTGGCCCGGACGCGATCCCTCGGCGAGGGCGGTCGCCTGAGCATCAGAGGCGCCGTGGGCGTCCCACGGGAGGAGGCGACCGCATGAGCCTCTTCCGCGACCTGTACCGGGGCGAGACACAGTTCGACTTCGTCGGCAACCGTCGACGCTGGTTCACGATCTCCGGAGTGATCATCCTCATCTCGATCCTGTCCCTGGTCTTCCGTGGCTTCAACCTGAGCGTCGACTTCGAAGGGGGCACCCTCGTCGAGGTTGAGAACCCGGGCGGGGCGACCGTCACGCAGGTTCGCGAAGCCGTCACCGCCCTCGGAGTCGGCAACGCCCGGGTCCAGACCACATCGGGCGGCGACGGGATCCGGGTTCAGACGGCGGAGCTCGGCCCGGAGCAGGAGGAGAGGCTGGTCGAGACGGTCGCCGCGCTGGCCGGGGTCGATCCCAGCGAGGCGAGCCGCCAGACGGTGGGCCCGACGTTCGGCGATCAGATCACCGATGCGGCGGTGCGGGCCCTCATCGTCTTCCTGATCGTCGTCGCTCTCTACATCACCTGGCGACTCGAGTTCAAGATGGCGATGGCCGGCCTGGTGGCCCTCGGTCACGACCTGCTGTTCACCGCCGGGATCTACTCACTGATCGGATTCGAGGTGTCACCGGCGACCGTGATCGCCATCCTCACCATCCTGGGCTACTCGCTCTACGACACCGTCGTCGTATTCGACAAGGTTCAGGAGAACGTGCGGGAGCGGGGCGACCGTCACACCTTTTCGGGGATCGTCAACATGTCCATGAATCAGGTGTTCATGCGGTCGCTCAACACCTCGTTCACCTCGCTGCTGCCGATCGGTTCGCTCCTGTTCGTCGGATCGTTCCTTCTGGGGGCCACGACCCTGCGCGAATTCGCGCTGGCCCTCTTCGTCGGCGTCGGCACCGGCACCTACTCCTCGATCTTCCTGGCGGCCCCGATCCTCGGCGTGTGGAAGGAGCGGGAGGAGCACTGGGAGCGGGTGAGGCGCCGCGTCGAGCGACGCGGAGGCGAGGAGGACTTCGCCCCCCGCACGATCACGGCGAGCCCCGAGACCACCGCCCAGGCACTCGAGCAGTCCGGAGCAATGCCCCGGCCACCCCGAAGGCGCAAGAGGAAGCGGTGAACGGCCTCTCGTCTCCCGTCTCCCGTCGCCGGTCGGCATCGATCGTCTGATTCCACCGGTGACGGGGCGACCGGTGACGGGCGACGGTCCGTACAATCGCCGCGTGGAGAACCTGCGCGCCCTCATTCGTGATGTGCCCGACTTCCCGGAGGCGGGGATCGTCTTCAAGGACATCACGCCGCTGCTGGCCGACGCGCACGCGTTCGCCGCGGCGATCGGGGCCATGGGCGATGCGATCGCCGAGTTGAACGCCACCAGGATCGTCGGGATCGAATCCCGGGGCTTCATCTTCGGGGCCCCGATCGCCACGCGGCTCGGCCTGGGGTTCGTACCGGTTCGCAAATTCGGCAAGCTGCCGTGGAGCACCCACACCCAGACCTACGACCTCGAGTACGGCACCGACACCCTGGAGATGCACCAGGACGCGGTCACTGCGGATGACCGGATCGTGGTGGTCGACGACGTCCTTGCGACAGGGGGCACGGCGGCGGCGACCGTCGACCTGGTCCGTGGCACGGGGGCCTCGGTCGAGGCCGTCTCGGTCCTGATCGAGTTGGAGTTCCTCGCAGGGAGGTCGCGTCTCGACGTACCCGTGCAGACGCTGATCGCGTATGAGTGACGTCCGGCCCGACGATGCGGTGATCGCCGAGCTGGGACCGGTCCTCGACGAGTTCCGGCGGCATCATCCTCACACCTCGGACAAGAAGATCCACCGCGCCTATGAGGTGGCGGCGGAGCGCCACGACGGGCAGTTCCGCAAGAGTGGCGAGCCCTATATCACCCATCCCCTCGCCGTGGCGCAGATCCTGGCCCGATACGGGCTGGATGCCGACACTGTGGCCGCAGCCATCCTGCACGACACCGTCGAGGACACCGGCCTCACGCTCGAGGAGGTCACGGACGAGTACGGGCCGGTGGTGGCCGCGCTGATCGACGGGGTCACGAAGCTCGACCGGGTGAAGTACTCGAATCGCGAGGAGGCGCAGGCAGCGACGATTCGCAAGATGGTCATAGCGATGGCCAAGGACGTTCGCGTCCTGCTCATCAAACTCGTCGATCGGCTGCACAACATCCGCACGATTCACCCGCTCGCGCCCGAGAAACAGCAGCGCATCGCCGTGGAGACACTCGAGGTCTACGCACCGCTCGCCCACCGGCTGGGGGTCCAGGAGATCAAGCACGAGATGGAGGACCGCTGCTTCGCGGTCCTCCATCCGCGGAGATACGCTGAGATCGTCGATCTCATGCGTGCCCGGGCACCGGAGCGGGATGCCTACATCTCGGGCGTGGTCGACGAGGTGGAGCGACTCCTCGGCGAGAACGGGATCAGCGCCGAGGTGACCGGTCGCCCGAAGCACATCTACTCCATATACCGGAAGATGATCGACGGTGGCCGGACCTTCGACGACATCCACGACCTGATCGGGATCCGCATCATCACCAAGGAGGTCGGTGACTGCTACGGGGCATTGGGGATCGTCCACACCCGGTGGCCGCCGGTCCACGGCCGGTTCAAGGACTACATCGCGATGCCCAAGTTCAATCTGTACCAGAGCCTTCACACGACGGTGCTCGGACCGGACCGCAAGCCGCTCGAGGTGCAGATCAGGACCCGGGAGATGCACGACCGTGCCGAGCACGGCATCGCCGCGCACTGGCGCTACAAGGAGGGGGACGAGGTCGAGGAGAGTCCCCTGATCGAACTGGCGGAGACATCCGACGACTATGAGACCCCGGCCGAGTTCCTGGCGGGCCTCAAGCTCGACCTGTATCAGGAGGAGGTCTTCGTCCTCACCCCGAACGGTGACGTCAAGGCGCTGCCCCGGGGAGCGACCCCGGTCGACTTCGCGTATGCCGTCCACACCGAGGTGGGCCACCGCTGCACCGGCGCGCGGGTGAATGGCCGCCTCGTGCCGCTCTCCACCCGGCTGGAGTCCGGCGACATCGTCGAGATCATCACGTCGAAGGCCGATGGGCCGAGCCGCGACTGGTTGTCCTTCGTTCGCACCAGCCGGGCCTCCGCCAAGATCCGTCAGTGGTTCAGCCGGGAGCGCCGTGAACACTCGATCGGCGAGGGCCGCGAGCAGGTCACGCGGCTGCTCCGCAAGGAAGGCCTCGGCCTGACCGCGTCCAAGCGCGACGAGTTTCTCGCGTCGGTGGCGGCGTCGCTCGGGTTCCAGGACATCGACTCGCTGTTCGTGTCGGTCGGCGACGGGAACACCCACCCGCAGACGGTGATCAATCGCCTCCTCAGGCTGGCGCGTCCCGAGGAGCATGTCGACGACGACGAGGAGGTCGTCGATGCCATCACCTTCACCACCTCGCGTCGCGCCCCCGAGGGAGGGATCGTCGTCGAGGGGATGGACGACATGCTGGTGCGGATCGCCCGCTGCTGCGGGCCCGTACCGGGGGACGCCATCGTCGGCTTCGTGACGGTGGGCCGCGGCGTGTCGATCCACCGCTCGGACTGCACCAACATCGATGCGCTGGGGGATCGTTCCGAGCGGATGATCGAGGTGGGCTGGTCGGCGGAAGAGGTGGGGTCGTTCCGATCGACGGTCCAGGTCGAGGCACTCGATCGGCCCAGGCTGTTGCGCGACGTCACCACGGCACTCGCCGATCTCGGTGCCAATATCGTGTCGTCGTCTTCGGCGACCAACCGCGACCGTGTCGCCATCCTCCGCTTCGAGATCGAGCTCTCCGACGTGGCGACCCTCGACCGCGCCATCGCCGAGATGAAACGGGTCGAGGGCGTCTACGACGCGTATCGGCTGCTCCCCGGGGGCGGATAGCGCCGCCGCCAGACGGCCGGGTAGGTTGCGGCCATGCTCATCGACTCGGAGCCCCTCTGGCTCGCCGGCACCAACTGCTGGGTGATGGCTCCGGAGCCGGGCGGTCCTGCAGTGGTGGTCGACGCCCCTCCCGACGCGGACGGAGTGCTCGCTCTGCTTGCCCGCCACGACCTGATCCCCGTCGCCCTGCTGCTGACCCACGCTCACATCGACCACCTGGGTGCCGCCGGGGCAGTGGCACACGCCTTTGCGATGTCGGCGTACCTCCATCCCGACGACGAGTGGCTCGCCGCCGACCCCCGGCTCCAGCTCCAGGCCCTGTGGGGGGCCACTCCGCCTGGGGACTTCGAGCAGCCGGACCGCTACGAGAGCCTCACCGACGGTCAGGTGCTCGGGCTGGCAGGCCTCGGGATCGAGGTGCTCCACACCCCCGGCCACACACCGGGCCACTGCTGCTTCTGGGTTCCCGGAGAGGGGGCGCTGTTCAGCGGGGACCAGCTGTTCGCAGGGTCGATCGGACGGACCGACCTGCCCGGGGGGGACTTTCAGGCCCTGATGCGTTCGATGGGAGAGAGGGTGCTGCCGTTGCCACCCGAGACCGCCGTCTTTCCGGGTCACGGCCCCACAACTACCCTTGCGCGGGAGCTCGAGTCCAACCCCTTCCTCGAGGCATTCCGTTGATCTCCCGACTCAAGGGCACCGACGACATCCTCCCGCCCGAGTCCGCCAAGTGGCGGACTCTCTTGCGCGCATTCGAGGACCTGTCCGAGCGGTTCGGCTACGAGTTCGCCCTGCTTCCGGTGATGGAGCCCACCGAGCTCTTCGCCCGAGGGGTGGGGGAGTCGACGGAGGTCGTCGAGAAGCAGATGTACACCTTCACCGATCGGGGGGACCGCTCGGTCACGCTCCGGCCGGAGCTCACCGCGGGGATGGTCCGGGCCTTCGTCGAGGCCGGGGCTCAGGGAACCCTCAAGCTGGCGGCGGCCGGCCCAATGTTCCGTTATGAGCAGCCGCAGAAGGGCCGGAGGCGCCAGTTCTTCCAGGTGGACTTCGAGTACCTCGGGGAGGCGTCGCCGGATGCCGATGTCGAGGTGATCGAGCTCGCCTACCGCCTGCTCGAATCCGTCCATGTCCCCGGGATCGAACTCAAGCTCAACTCGATCGGCGACGCCGGCGATCGCATCGCGTATCGCGAGCACCTGCAGCGCTTCCTGCGCGGTCGCGAGAAGGACCTCTCCGAGGATGGCCGGCGCCGCATCGACACCAACCCGCTGAGGGTGCTCGACTCCAAGACCGACGCCGGGGTCGTGGCCGACGCCCCGGTTCCGCTCGACCACCTGGGAACCGCCGCCGCCGCGCACTTCGACGCGGTCAAGTCCGGGCTCGAATCCCTCGAGATCCAGTTCGAGATCGATCCACGGCTGGTGCGGGGCCTCGACTACTACAACCGGACCGTGTTCGAGTTCTTCTCGTCAGGGTTCGAGGCCGCGCAATCGGCTCTCGGTGGGGGCGGACGCTACGACCCGCTGGCCGAGGCGATCGGCAGCAGCAAGGCGATCCCCGCGGTGGGTGCGGCGATGGGATGCGACCGGATCGTGGAGGCAATGCCGGAATCGCCGTCGCCCAGGCTCGACGTCTTCGTCGCCGTCGCCGATCCCTCGCGGAGAGAGGAGGCTCGCAGGTGGGTCTCGCTTCTCCGCAACGAGGGGCGGCGCGTCGACTGGGATCCGACTCCGGGGCGGTCGCTCCGCGGGCAGTTCAAGGCCGCCGACCGGTCGGGTGCCGCCGTCGTTGCGATCGTGGGCGAGGAATGGGGCTCGGGTCAGGTGACGGTGAAGCGCCTCGAGACCGGTGACGAGGAGTTGGTGGCGATCGAGGAGGTGGGGTCGTGGTCGAGCCGGTGAGGACGGCGCGGGCCGGAGAGCTGCGACGGGATGACATCGACCGCGAGGTCCGCCTGGCCGGGTGGGTCGGCACCCGCCGGGATCACGGCGGGGTGCTCTTCGTCGATCTTCGGGACGCGTCGGGGATCATCCAGGTGGTGGTCGATCCCGATGCCGACGAGGCGACCGAGAAGACCGCCACCGCTCTACGCGACGAGTTCTGCATCGCCGTGACGGGCACGGTCCGGGCGCGGCCCGAGGGGACGGTGAACCCCGACCTGCCCAGCGGAGAGATCGAGGTGGCGGCAGCGGCGATCGAGGTGCTCTCTCCGTCGGACCCCCTGCCGTTTCAGATCGACGATCGGTCCGATGTGGACGAGATGCGGCGACTCGAGTACCGCTATCTGGATCTGCGGCGCCCCCGTATGGCCCGGAACCTGGTCGCCCGCTCCCGCGCGATCCAGGCGATGCGCACGGCGATGACCGATCAGGGGTTCCTCGAGGTGGAGACGCCGACACTGGTGAAGTCGACGCCGGAGGGGGCGCGCGACTTCCTGGTGCCCAGCCGCCTGAAGCAGGGATCCTTCTACGCGTTGCCGCAGTCGCCACAGCTCTTCAAGCAGCTCCTGATGGTCGGTGGCATCGAGCGCTATTACCAGATCGCCCGGTGCTACCGCGATGAGGACTTCCGGTCGGACCGGCAGATCGAGTTCACTCAGCTGGACATCGAAGGGGCCTTCTGGGGGCGTGACGACGTGCTCGCTTCCATCGAGCCGGCGATGGCGGCGGTCGCCCGCACCCTGCGCGGCATCGAACTGGAGACGCCCTTTCCGCGGCTCACCTGGCACGAGGCCATGGCGCGCTACGGGACCGACAAACCCGACATCCGATTCGGGATGGAACTGGTGGAGCTCTCGGAGATATTCGCCGCCACGGAGTTCAAGGCGTTCGCGGGGGCCCTCGGTGCCGGAGGGATCGTCGCCGGGATCAACGCCGGGCCACAAGACCTGTCGCGGGCCGGGTTCGACGGTCTGGTCGAGCGAGCGGTCGCGCTCGGCGCCAAGGGCCTCGTCTGGATGGTGGTCGAAGAGGACGGGACGTTGCGCTCGCCCGTCGCCAAATTCCTCTCCGCGGACGAGCAGGGGGCGCTGATCGACACCCTCGGCGCCGCGCCGGGAGACACACTGCTCGTGGTGGCCGACGACACCCGGGTCGCCCAGGCAGTCCTCGGTGCCCTCCGCCTCGACCTCGGCAAGCCCTCGGGGCACGACGAACTCGCATTCGTCTGGGTGATCGACTTCCCGATGTTCGCCGTGGAGGACGGCGGCGACCTCGTCCCCGAGCACCATCCCTTCACCGCTCCGTACGACGTGGCCGAGATGCGTGATCACCCCGTCAGGGCGCTGTCTCGCGCCTACGACCTGGTGCTCAACGGCACCGAGCTGGGCTCGGGCAGCGAACGGATCCACGATCCCACGACCCAGAAGACGGTGTTCGACATCCTGGGGATCTCCGACGAGGAGGCCGAGTCGCGTTTCGGCTGGTTCATACGGGCGCTTCGCTACGGGACTCCTCCGCATGCGGGCTTTGCGGTCGGCATCGATCGGCTCGTGGCGGTCCTCCGCGACGAGGCGAACATTCGTGAGGTGATCCCCTTCCCCAAGACCCAGACCGGTGTCGACCCCTTGACCTCGTCGCCGAGCCGGGTGGTCGATTCCCAGCTCGAGGAGCTCGGGATCGACCTGCGGTCGGAGGTCCGTCAGGCGCTCGAGGAGGAAGCGACGCAAGACTGATGGATGATCTCTTCGCCGGGGAGCGTGCCGATCGGCGCCGGGCCGCCGAGCCGCTTGCGGCGAGGATGCGGCCGGCGAGCCTCGAAGAGGTCGTCGGCCAGGAGCACCTCCGGGCCGACGACGCCGCCTTCGGGACGATGGTCCGTTCGGGCCGTCCCGCGTCGATGATCCTCTGGGGCCCGCCCGGCACCGGCAAGACCACCCTGGCGCGCCTCGTCGCCGGATCGACCGATGCTGCATTCGAGCCGATGTCGGCGACCTCCGCCGGGGTCAAGGAGGTACGCGAGGTGCTGGCATCGGCGCGCCACCGCCTCGAGCAGGACGAGAGGCGGACGGTGCTGTTCCTCGATGAGATCCACCGCTTCACGAAGGCGCAACAGGATGCACTGCTGCCTGGTGTCGAGGACGGCACCGTGATCCTGGTCGGGGCGACCACGGAGAACCCGTTCTTCGAGGTCAACTCTCCACTCATCTCCCGGAGCCTGCTCTTCCGCCTCGAACCACTCGGTGTCGAGGCCGTGGGCGAACTGATCGAGCGAGCCATGGCGGATCGGGACCGCGGCGTGGCCGAGCCCGATCGGATCGACGAGGAGGCGGCCCGGCTTCTCGCCGGGCGTTCCGGCGGCGACGCCCGTCTCGCCCTCAACGCCCTCGAGGTGGCGGCGGTGATCGCCGCCGGCCGCGGCGAAGACGTGATCGGCATCGATGCGGTCGAGCAGGGGCTCCAGCACCGGGTGATCCGGTACGACAAGGCGGGCGACCAGCACTACGACGTCATCTCGGCGTTCATCAAGAGCCTCCGCGGATCCGACCCGGACGCCGCGGCCTACTGGCTCCAGACGATGCTCGATGCCGGTGAGGACCCGGAGTTCATCGCCCGGCGCATGGTGATCCTCGCCTCGGAGGATGTCGGGCTCGCCGACCCGCGAGCGCTCGCAGTTGCGGTCGATGCCGCCCATGCCCTGCAGTTCGTCGGCTTGCCCGAGGCCTCCTATGCGCTCCACCACGCGGCGCTGTACCTGGCGACGGCGCCGAAGTCGAATTCCGTGGGGCGGACGATCTCGGCCGCACGGGCGGCGGTCGAGGAGACGCCGGCCGCCCGGGTCCCACCCCACCTGCGCTCGACCGGCTTCCGCGGAGCCGAGAAGCTGGGCCACGGAGTCGGCTATGTCTACCCCCACGATCACCCCGGCAACGTGGCTGCCCAGCAGTATCTCCCCGACGAGGCCGCGGGCAGATTCCTCTATCGGCCAGGCGACACCGGCGCCGAGCGGGAGCTGGCGGAGCGGTTGGCCGACGTGGACGAGCGCATGGGCCGCGCCGGACGCAACGACTGATCGCCCCGCAATGGGCAGCGTCCTCTCACCATTACCCTTTCAGCGCATGAGCAGACCGATCGGGGGCTCCGAGGTCCGGCGCGCCTTTCTCGACTTCTTTGCCGAGCGGGGCCATCCCGTGGTGCCCTCGGCGTCGCTGATCCCGGTCGACCCCTCGCTGCTGCTCACGGTGGCGGGCATGGTCCCCTTCAAGCCTTATCTGCTGGGCGAGGAGAAGCCGCCCTACCCCCGCGCCACGACTTCACAGAAGTGCATCCGGACCAACGACATCGAGATCGTCGGCACCACCGCGCGGCACATGTCGTTCTTCGAGATGCTCGGGAACTTCTCCTTCGGGGGCGACTACTTCAAGGAGAAGGCCATCCCCTGGGCCTACGAGCTGATCACCGAGGTCTACGAGATGGACCCCGAGCGGCTGTGGTTCACGGTGCATCACAGCGACGACGAGGCCGCGCAGCTGTGGATCGATGGCGTCGGCGTTCCCGCCGAACGGGTTCAGCGCCGCGACCGCGACAACTTCTGGCAGATGGGTGTCGCCGGTCCCGCCGGCCCGTCCTCCGAGATCTTCTACGACCGGGGGCCCGAGTTCGGTGAGGAGGGCGGCCCAATCGTCGACGAAGAGCGCCACATGGAGTTCTGGAACCTGGTCTTCATGCAGTACGTGCAGGACGAGCCGTACAACGTGATCGGCGACCTTCCCTCCAAGAACATCGACACCGGATCGGGGCTCGAGCGGGTGTGCGTCCTGCTCCAGGGGGTGGACAACGTCTTCCTCACCGACCTCGTTCGCCCGGTGCTAGCCGCCGGCGAGGCGGCCACGGGCGTGCAGTACGGCAATCGACCCGAGACCGACGTGAGCCTGCGGATCCTCGCAGACCATGGCCGGGCGATCACCCATCTGATCGCCGACGGCGTGGTGCCGTCCAACGAGGGGAGGGGATATGTGCTGCGGCGCCTGTTGCGGCGAGCCGTTCGCCATGGTTGGCAGCTCGGCGCCGAAGACAACATCACCCCGCGACTGGTGGCGGCGACGGTCGAGGCCATGGGCGATGCCTATCCGGCGCTTCGCGAGGCGATCGACGGGATCTCCGAGACGGCCGAGCGAGAGGAGCAGCGCTTCCGGAGGACGCTCGAGTCGGGGCACAGCCTTCTCAGCGCCGAGCTCGAGGACATGACCGAAGGGGCCACCCTGTCTGGCGAGACCGCGTTCAAGCTGCACGACACGTTCGGGTTTCCGGTGGAGCTGACCGAGGAGATCGCCGCCGAGCGCGGTGTGGAAGTCGATCGGCCGGCGTTCGACGCCGAGATGGCGCTGCAGCGAGAGCGCGCTCGCGCGGCGCGCAGCAAGGTGACGACCGAGGACGCTCCGAAGGTCTATCGAGCCATCTATGACCGGTCCGGCCCGACTCGCTTCGAGGGATACGAGCGGGTCGACACCCAGGGGACCGTGCTGGCGATCGTCGCCGCCGGTGAGGCGATCGAGACGGCGGAGGCGGGGCAAGACGTCGAGGTGTTCTTCGATGCCACGACGTTCTACGCCGAGTCGGGGGGTCAGGTGGGCGACACGGGCACCGCGACCACCGAGACCGGGACCTTGCACATCTCCGACACCCAGCACGCCCTCCAGGATCTCCATGGCCACCGGGCGACCGTGGCGAGCGGGACGGTGTCGGTGGGCCAGGTGGCGGCTCTGAGCGTCGAGCCGGGTCGGCGCGAGCGCATCCGGAAGAGCCACTCGGGAACACACATCCTGCACTGGGCTCTGCGCACGGTGGTCGGCCCTCACGTCCAGCAGGCGGGATCCCTGGTCGAGTCGGGCAGGCTGCGCTTCGACTTCTCGCACTACGAGGCGCTGTCCGGCGACGAGGTGCTCGAGGTGGAGCGCCTCGCCAACGAGCGGGTGATAGAGAACGCCCATGTCCGCGCCTACGAGGCGACGCGCCGCGAGGCCGAAGAGCTCGGAGCGCTCGCGTTCTTCGGTGACAAGTACGGCGAAGTCGTGCGGATCGTCGAGGCGGGGAGCTACTCGCGTGAGCTCTGCGGCGGTACCCATGTCCACACCACGGGTCAGGTCGGACCGCTGGTGGTGGTCGGCGAGTCGTCGATCGGTTCGAACCTCCGCCGCATAGAGGCCTACACCGGTGCATCGGGCTACGAGTACTTCGCGGGGCTCCGGCGCCGGCTGCGGTCGGCTGCCGACAGCCTGCGTGTGCCGCTGGATCAGGTAGACGAGGCGGCAGCGACGATCGCCGAGCGGTCGCGCCGCCAGGAGGAGCGGATCGCCCAATTCGAATCGCAGACTCGCAGTGACGCTGCGGCCGAGCTGGTCGAGGCGGCAGAGGAAGTCGACGGAAAGCGACTCGTCGTCGCGGAGCAACCGGATCTCACACCCGACGCGCTTCGCCAGTTGGGGATGCAGGTTCGCGACCGAATGGGATCGGGAATCGCCGTTCTCGGCAGCGCTCGGGACGGGAAGGCGGCACTGGTGGTGGTGGTCAGCAAGGACCTCGTCGCCGCCGGGGCCAGTGCCGCCGACATCGCCGGCCCCGCGGCGGCCCTGGTGGGTGGCGGGTCGAGCCGCGATCCGGAGATGGCGCAGGCAGGCGGACCACAGGGCGACCGTCTCGCAGACGGTCTGGAGGAGGCGGGCCGCCTCGCCCGAGAGTCGCTGGGCCGGATGTGAAGTGGGCCGTGTTCTCGCCCTCGACCATGGCTCGGTCCGCATCGGCGTGGCCGTCAGCGACGCTGCCGGGATCGCCGCCCATCCGCGCGGTCACCTCAGCGCGTCGGGTCCCGTCGTGGAGCAGGTCTGCGAGCTGATCGCAGAACTCGAGATCGAGCGTATCGTCGTGGGGTTGCCGGTGAGCCTCGACGGATCAGAAGGGCCATCGGCAGCCGCGGCCCGGGCCTTTGCCGCCGAGATCGCCGAAGCCACCGGTGTCCCGACCGAGCTGGTGGACGAGCGGTTCACGACCGCGATCGCCGAGCGGGCCATGATCGAGACGGATACCCGGCGCGATCGCCGGCGGGAATTGCGTGACGGCGCCGCGGCGGCCGTGCTGCTGCAGGACTGGCTGGAGAGAAGATGAGCATCGAACTCGAGCCGTACGAGCCGGGATCGGACACCGAGAGGAGCGGGCCCAACACCCTGCTCCGGGGCCTCGGCGTCCTGGGGTTCGTCGTGCTGCTGTTCGCCGTGGCGTTCCTGGGCGTGAAGTGGCTGGCGTCGGCGGTGAACGACGTGATAGCCCAGCCTGATGCGACGACCGTCGTTCCCGGCCTCGAGGTGACCATCGAGATCTCCGCCGGGGCGCCGGCGTCCCAGATCGCCCGGCAACTCGCCGAGGCCGGAGTGGTGGCGTCGGCCTCCGAATTCGACCGCGCCGTCCGGGATGCCCGCGCCAGCGACCGGCTCCAGGCCGGGCGTTATGAGCTGGAGACGGGCATGACGCCGGAGGCGGTGCTGGCCATCCTCATCGACGGGCCATCGCGCGAGACCTTCCGGCTGACCGTGATCGAGGGCCTGACGATCGGCCGCATGCTCGAGTCGATCGAGGAACAGACCGAGATCCCCTTCAACGAGCTCTCGCGGGTGCTCCTCGACGGAACGGTCGTCTCCAGCCTGATGCCGGACGAGCCAGATGCCCTGCAGGACTGGGAGGGCATGCTGTTCCCGGACACCTACGAGTTCGAGGTCGCTGCCACTGCCGCCGAGATCCTCACCCGGATGGCGAGGACGATGGAGAGCCGGGTGGGGTCCATCGATTGGGGGCGACTCGAGGAGCACGATCTCGCGCCCTACGACGCGGTGATCATCGCCTCGCTGATCGAGCGCGAGGCCCTGTTCGACGAGGACCGGCCGCTCATCGCCAGCGTCATCTACAACCGGCTGGCGATGGACATGAGGCTCCAGATCGATGCCACGGTGGTCTATGTGCTGGGAGCACTCCCCGAGGACGGTTTGTCGCTCGAGGACCTCGAGATCGAGTCCCCGTACAACACCTACGTCGTGACGGGACTGCCGCCGACACCGATCGCCGGCGTGCGCACGACGTCACTGCGCGCCGCTGCCAACCCAGCCGAGACCGAGTACCTGTACTTCCTCACCGACGAGGAGGGAAAGGCCCACTTCGCCGAGACCTTCGAAGAGTTCCTCGAGCTCCAGGAGCAGTATCTCTGAATCCAGCGACCAGCAACCAGCGACCAGCCAGCAGCAGGAGGCTGCTGGTTCTTCCCCACTGGCTGCCGGCGGCCGGGGGCTGGAGACTGGAGACCGAGTGAGGCTGGCGCTGCTCGGCGATCCGGTGGAGCATTCCCTGTCCCCGGCGATTCATCGCGCAGCACTCGCCACCGCGGGGATTCCGGGGAGCTACGAGGCGATGCGAGTGTCCGCCTCAGGGCTCGAGGCCGCCCTCGGGCGGATCCGGGACGGGGATCTCGCCGGTGCCAATGTCACGATGCCCCACAAGCGCCTGGCGGCAGCGCTGTGCGATGGCCTGGATCGGGATGCCTCCGACGCTCGAGCAGTCAACACCGTCGCCCTCCGTGGGGGCCGCGTCCACGGCTGGAACACGGATGTCGGCGCGATCAGGGACGCATTGGCCGCCATGCCGCCGGCGCCCGTCCTGGTGCTGGGGGCAGGGGGTTCGGCCGCGGCAGCCCTGCTCGCGGCCGTGCCGAGGGAGACGGTCGTCGCGGCCCGTCGGCCCGACGCCGCCCGGGCGCTCGCCGGTTCGAGGGCGGTGGTGGGCGAATGGGGACGGCCGGAGGACGGCGCGATCGTGATCAACGCCACACCGCTGGGCATGGCCGGAGAGTCCCTTCCCGAACGAGTGCTCGCCGCAGCGGTGGGGTTGATCGATCTCGCCTACGGCCGATCCGAGACCCCCGCCGTCGTCGAGATGCGCCGCCGCCGGATGCCCGTCCACGATGCAATAGAGGTCCTGATCGCCCAGGCTGCCGCTTCCTTCACGATCTGGACCGGGGTGGAGGCTCCAGTGGAGGCGATGCGAGAGGCCGTGGGTCGGTAGCGCCGGGATCTCGCCACGCCGGATCGCCGTCGTCTCTGCCGGCCTTCGGCCTCGGGCGACCCACGTACTTCGTGCCTTCGGGTCCACCGAGCCCCCTTCGATGCACCGGTGGCGAGCGTCTGCCGGGTACACGCACCAGCCCCCTGGACCTCCGGGAACTCACCCCCGGTCGGGCCGAATACCACCTAAGGCAACTCGATGCGCGCACCGATGAACACACGGCGGGTCCGCACCACGGCCCAATAGAGACCCACGGGAGGTTCTCGGGACATGATGAACACCACTCGACGCAGCGGGTTCCACGACGACGGGTTCACGCTCATCGAGCTGATGGTCGTGGTGATGATCATCGCGGTTCTCATCGCCATCGCCATTCCCTCGTTCCTCGGTTTTCGCAAGTCGACGCAGGATCGCTCCGCCCAGAGCGAGGTCCGGAGGGTCCTGCTCGCCGAAAAGGAGTTCTGGCTCGAGAACGGCGAGTACACCCAGAGCGCCGCGGACATCTCTGCGCTCGAGCCGAGTGCTCGTGTGGCCGCCGCC
>DATHSA010000065.1:0-37012 GCA_035464675.1 Acidimicrobiia bacterium | reverse complement strand
CACCGAGCCCTACAAGCTCCCCGACACCATCCGCAGCAGAACCCAGCGCTTCGACTTCCACCCGATCGGCTCCGAGGCGCTGATCGCCCACATGGCGAAGGTGGCCGACGCCGAGGGGATCGAGGCGGGCCATGAGGCCCTGGCGATGATCGCCCGGCATGCGGCGGGGAGCGCCCGTGACGCCCTCGGCCTCCTCGAGCAGGTCGCCGCGCTCGGCGGGGGATCGGTGGATGTGAAGGGCGTGACCCGGGCGCTGGGCCTGGCGGCACCGGATGCATTCGTCGACCTGGTCGATGGGATCGCCGCCGAGGATGCGGCCGCGGTCCTGACCCTGGCATCGCGAATCGCCGCCGAGGGAGCCGACCTGCGGCGGTTCGTCGCCGACGCACTCGAGCTCTTCCGGGGGCTCTTCCTCGCCCAGTACGCCCCGAACCTCGAGGAGATCGTCGACGAGCCGGCGGAGGTGATCGAAGAGTGGCGCCACCTCGGAGGAAAGCTCGAGCCGTCCGATGTGCTGCGGTGCATCGATCGGCTCGGCGAGGCGCTCGTCGCTTTGCGCGAGGGTCGGGAGGAGAGGCTGGTGGTGGAGCTGGCGCTGCTCCGGATGGCCCGTCCCGAGACCGCCGCCGACACCGCATCGCTGGCGGTGCGGCTCGACCGGCTCGAGGAGAGGCTGCGTCGCGCACCTCCCGGCCCCGCGGCGAATACCGGTCCGGTCTCCTCTGGACCGGCGCCGACTGCCGAGCCAGCCCCGAAGGAGGCACCGAAGGCGGAAACGCCCGAGCCGGCGAGGGACGAACTCCCCGACGATGGGGTCGCCGAGGAGTCGACGGCGGAGCCGGAGCCCGCGATGCCGCCGGCCGAGTTCGACCTGGAGACGGTCGATCAGAAGTGGCCGGCCATCGTGGCACGTATCCGCGAGGAGGCAGGCCCCCGGCGTTTCGCCTTCTTCCGTGAGGCCCGTCCCGCCGAGGTCGATGGCTCGACTCTCGTCCTGGAGATCCCCGAGCAGTTCAAGTTCCATCTCGAGGCTCTGACCGAGGACGACCGCCTGAACACGATCGTCATGGCCGTGCTGTCGGACGCCCTCGGAGGGTCCACCCGGGTGGCGTACCGGTCGGGCGCCGTCGATGTGGAGCCGGAGGTCTCCAGATCACAGGACCCGGATCGGGCTCCCGACGAGTCCGAGCTGGCCGACGAAGAGGACGGGGGAATCGACCCCACCGACCTCGTGGTCGACATCCTGGGCGGCGAGGTGGTGGAGTGAGTCCGTTGCCCGTTGCCCGTTGCCCGATACGCGTGCGGAGTAACGGGTAACGGGAGACGGGCGAGGACCCCTGGCGCAGCGACGGTGATCGCGACCGGTACCCTGACGCCGGATGTTTGAGGCCCCCGTTCAGAGGCTCATCGACGAGCTGGCGCGTCTTCCTGGAATCGGGCAGAAGTCGGCTCAGCGGCTTGCCTTTCACCTGCTTCACATCGAGGAGGAGGACGCCCGCCGGCTGGCAGAGGCGATCACCGAGATGCGCCTCCAGGTGAGGCTGTGCAACCGATGCTTCAACGTCACCGACACCGAGGAGTGCTCCATCTGCCGTGACCCGCGCCGTGACCCGGCACAGGTGTGCGTGGTCGAGCGGGCGCAGGACATCGTGGTGGTGGAGCGGACCCAGGAGTTCCGGGGCCGTTACCACGTCCTGGGTGGCGCCATCTCCCCCATCGAGGGCATCGGGCCCGAGCAACTGCGGATGCGGGAGCTGGTCGCCCGGATCGAGGATGAGGGAATCCAGGAGGTGATCGCCGCCACCAATCCGACGGTCGAGGGCGACACGACCGCCCTCTACCTGGCTCGGCTGCTCAAGCCGCTCGGGGTCAAGGTCACGAGACTCGCCAGCGGCCTTCCCGTTGGCGGCGACCTCGACTATGCGGATGAGATAACGCTCGGAAGGGCCCTGGCGGGCAGACAAGAGCTCTGAGCCCCCGAACCAGCGGCCAGCACCCGGAAAGATCGGTCGAGGGAGGGCGAGTCTGGCTGGCGGCTGGGGCCCCCGGTTGGTGGCTGGTCTACCCGTGAATCACCGGGTCGTACGCCGATGTGATCCTGCTGAGACGGTCGAAGCGGTGGTGGGCGCGGATGAAGCGCACCGTGCCGGTGCGCGACCTCATGACCACCGTGTGCGTCTCTGCGCCGTCGGGGATGAAGCGCACTCCGTCGAGCAGTTCACCGGTGGTGACGCCGGTGGCTGCGAAGAACACGTTGTCGGAGTCGACGAGGTCCCGGATTCCGATGATCTCCTCGAGGTCGAGTCCGGCGTCGTGGGCGTATTCGGCCTCCGACTCGTCCCTCGGCCAGAGCCGGCACTGGATCTCTCCGCCCATGCAGAGCAGGGCGCTGGCGGCGGTGACTGCCTCGGGCGATCCGCCGATGCCGAACAGCACGTCGATGCCGCTGTCGGGCACCGCCGTCGCGATCGCGGCCGATATGTCGCCATCCCTGATCAGGCGTATTCGGGCACCGGCGGCTCTGACGGCGTCGATGTACGGCTTGTTGCGCGGGCGGTCGAGGATGATCGCGGTGAGGTCGTCGATGTCCTTTCCGAGGGCCCGGGCGATCTGCTTCAGGTTGTGGTCGACCGGCGCGTCGAGGTCGATCGAGCCTGCGGCCTCCTCGCCGACGGCGATCTTGTCCATGTACACGAGGCGGCCCGGCGCGTACATGGTTCCTCGTTCCGCAAGAGAAAGGACCGCCAGGGCGCCCGGCATGCCCTCGGCGGTCAGCCGGGTGCCGTCGACCGGGTCGACGGCGACGTCGAACTCGGGAGGGTTGCCATTGCCCACACGCTCTCCATTGGAGAGCATCGGGGCATCGTCCTTCTCGCCCTCACCTATGACGACCAGGCCGTCCATGTCGATGGTGTCGAGGATCGCTCGCATGGCGTCCACCGCGGCCTGGTCGACGGCGTCCTTGTCGCCACGGCCCTGAAGACGGGCTGCGGCCATCGCCGCCGCCTCGGTGACCCGGGCCAGGTCGAGGGCGAGGTTGCGGTCGGCGGGCTGGTCCGTCATCCGTCGACCCTCACGACGATGGCGTCGCCCTGGCCGCCTCCCCCGCACAGCGCCGCGGCCCCGATGCCGCCGCCGCGGCTGCGCAGGGCGTTGACCAGTGTCACCACGATGCGGGCGCCGGTGGCGCCCAGCGGATGGCCCAGCGCCACCGCCCCGCCGTTGACGTTGACCCTGTCGTGCGAGATTCCCAACATCTGCGCCGACCACAGCGCCACCGCCGCAAAGGCCTCATTGATCTCGACGAGGTCCAGGTCGGCCGGGGTCATGCCGAGTTTCTTGAGTGCGATGCGGAGTGCTTCGGCGGGTCGCTCGTGGAGGGTCGCATCCGCGCCTCCCACCTGTCCGTATCCGAGTATCTCGCCGAGTACAGGCAGGCCCGCAGCGTCGGCGGCTCCGGAGTCGGCGAGAACGACTGCGGCGGCGCCGTCGGAGATCTGTGACGCGTTGCCGGCGGTGATGGTTCCGTCGGAGCGGAATGCGGGGCGGAGCGCACCGAGCGACTCGGCCGTGGCATCGCGCCGGATGCCTTCGTCCTGCGACACCTCGATCGGGTCGCCCTTGCGTTGCGGCACGCTCACCGGGACGATCTCCCCGGCAAATCCACCTCCGTCGGTCGCCGCGGCGGCCCGCCGGTGGCTCTCGGCGGACCACTCGTCCTGCTCGTCACGGCCGATCCCGAGGGCGGAGTTCTTGGCGTCGGAGGACTCACCCATCGTGCACTGGTCGAAGGCGCACCAGAGGCCGTCGTGGGTCATCGAGTCGACGAGCGTCGCATCGCCCATCCGCGCTCCCCAGCGCCCGGTGGGCAGCAGGTAGGGGGCATTGGTCATCGACTCCATTCCTCCGGTCAGCACGAAGGTCGCCTCGCCCAGGCGGATGTCCTTGTCACCCAGGGCGATCGCCGTCATTCCGGAGAGGCAGACCTTGTTGATGGTGGTGGCCGGCACGGTCATCGGCACCCCGCCCCGCGCCGCGGCCTGTCGCGAGGTGATCTGGCCGGCACCTGCCTGGATCACATGCCCGAACAACGTCTCGTCGACGCGCTCGCCCTCGAGGCCGGAGCGATCGAGGGCGCCGGCGATGGCAGCGGCACCCAGGTCCACGGCGTGGAGCGGCTGAAAGGCGCCTCCGAATCGGCCAATGGGCGTGCGAGCGATTCCGGTGATGACGGTGGGCATGTGGTGGAGTCTACGGGGCGTTTGGCCGTCCTCTCTGGTCTCGCCCTAACGATTGCGACGCGATCAGTAGATTCCGACCCACATGCTCCCCCTCAACATCCACCACACGGCAATCGCCGTTCGTGATCTCGATGCGGCACTGGCCGATCTGGAGGCGCAGTACGGTGTGACGCCCTCGTACCGCGAGGTGGTCGAGGAGCAGGGCGTGGAGGAGGCGATGATTCCGCTGGGAGGCTCCCACCTGCAGATCCTGCGGCCCCTGGGTGATGACACGCCGGTGGGGCGATTCCTGGCCTCCCGGGGCGAGGGCCTCCACCATGTCGCCGTCCAGGTCGCCGACATCGAGGCGGCCCTCGAACACCTCGTCTCCGTAGGGGCGCGGCTGGTCGACGAGAAGCCCCGCATCGGCGGCGGGGGTCACAGAATCGCCTTCGTCCACCCCGCCGCATTCGGGGCGACGCTCATCGAACTGGTGGAGGTCGCGTGAGGATCGACGAGGGAGGTGCCATCGGGCCGTTGGAGGCCGCCGCCGTGCTGGCGGCGCTCGCACGCTTCGAGGAGGAGCAGGCCATCCTTCGCTCGATCGCCCCGCAGCCGCTTCGCCAGAGTCGCTGGGTCATGTCCGGTCGTCCGCGACCAGTGGCTCCACCATTCACGACGCGCCAGGCCGCGAGTGCATCGGGTTGGGGTATCGGTGAGGACGGCGAGGGCACGAAGCCGGAGGCCCCGATACGCCAGTAGATCGAATCGGGCGTCTCAACCGACCGCCGACACCTCGCGCTCGGTGGCGGCAGCCGCGGGGAGGGTGAAGCAGAAGCGGGCGCCCACGGGAAACCCGTTCTCGTACCAGATGCGCCCGCCCATCGCCTCGACGAGATGGCGGGCGACCGCCAGTCCGAGGCCGAACCCGGTCTCGGCGCGGGTGTCGCCCCGGGAGCCCTGCTCGAAGGGCGTGAAGATCCGGTCGTGCTCGGCCACCGGCACGCCCGGACCGTTGTCGGCGATCACGATGACGTACTCACGGTCGCGGCGAACCGCCTCGACCGTCACATGGTCGCCCCCGTACTTGCGGGCGTTCTCGAGGAGGTTGCGCAGCACCTGCTCGACCCGGTTCGGGTCCGCGACCACCTGGACGTTTCCTCCGATCGAGACCGAGGCCGACTTCGCGCCGCCCGCCGGAAACAGCAGATCGGCGATCTTGTAGGCCGCCGGACGAAGGGGAAACTCGGCCGCATCGAGGAGTAGCCGGCCGGCTTCGAGGCGGGGGATGGCGAGGACGTCGTCGACCAGGTTGGCGAGGAGTTCGGACTCGTCGACGATGATGCGGAGGAACTCGTCGATCTCCTCCTCGGCCAGGTCCCTCCAGGAGTCCTTCACCGTCATCGCGAACCCCGCGATGTTGGTGAGCGGGGTGCGAAGCTCATGGGTGACCATCGACACGAACTCGTTCTTCATCTCCGAGGCCCGTCGCTCCGTCGCCAGTACCGCCTCCTGCCGGGTCTGCCCGGCCTGCAGGACGCGTCCTGCGGCGGTGAGAGTCAGACCGAGTGCGGTCAGGTACACGCCGGCCTCGAGCCACTGGAGGGGTACGGCAGCCGGGGGAGTCGCCGACCCGCCGTTGGCATCGAGAAAGATCCGCACGGCCACCCCCGCCGTGGTCGCTCCGGCAAGGGTGATGAGCGTGCGGAGCCCGCCGAACGTCATTGCCGCGGCGAGGGCGTAGGCGACAAAGGCCGCGATGGGGGCCTCGATCATCGTCCCGATCCCGGCGGCGAGACCGGCGGCGAGGCCATCGACCGTCAAGGAGCCTGCCGGTCGTCCATCCTTGCGGGAACGGATCAACGCGTCGGCCACCACGGTGCCGAAGGCGACGACCTTGATCCACGAGCCGGGAACGCCGAGAGCCAATCCGATCAGGGCGAGCGCGAGGATGACGAGGGCCAGGCCGGCTCGCACGCGTTGAAACCCGGCCCTTATCGGCCCGTAGTCGACGGGCGCACTGGGGCGGGTGTCCCGGGATTCCCTCTCCGACGGCACTCCTGCACTATCGGCAGAGGGGGATTAGTGCCTTAGGCCGAGCTTCACCCGGCCGGCGATCGGCGATTGGCGATCGGCAGTTGGCTCGAGTCTGCCGCTGCGGCGCCCTTGTCCGTCGTATTGCGAATTGCGAATTGCGTATCGCGCCGTCACGGCCTCCGCGCCTCCAGCCTCTCCACTGCCTCATCTGGGACGACCAGATCTCCCCGGCCCACACCCACCGCGATGCCGGGCTTGTAGGCCCCGTGGTAGTCGCTGCCGCCGGTGGCCACCATGCCGAGCTCCTCGGCCCACGCCGCCAGCCGATGCCGTAGTTCGATGGGGTAGTCCACGTAGTGGCACTCGATCCCGTCCACTCCGAGCGCCGCTGCGGCCTCGAAGGCGGCGCGGTAGCGCTCGGCGGAGTCGGCGACCGTGTGGGGATGGGCGACCGATGTGACCCCTCCCGACTCGCGGGCGAGTGCGACCGCATCCTCGGCGAGGAGGCGCTTTCGGGGGCGATACGCCGGGCGTCCGGTGCCGAGATAGCGGTCGAACGCGTCCCGGATGTCTGCGGCGGCGCCATGCCTGCAGAGCACCGCGGCGATGTGGGGTCGCCCGATCACCCCGTGCCCCGACTCCTCGAGGACCTCCTCGACGGTGATGGGAATGCCCATCTCTTGAAGGGCATCGACGATCTCGACGTTGCGAGTGGCCCGGCTCTCACGGATCTCGACGAGCGCGTGCTGGAGAGGTCCCGCGCCGTCTTCTATCCAGTAGGCCAGAAGATGCATCGCTCGCCCTTGCCAGTCGACCGACAGCTCCACCCCGGGGATGAACCCGATTCGACCCTCGGCAGCCACGGCGGCCTCGTCGAGGCCTTCGAACCCGTCGTGGTCTGTGAGTGCGATCGTCGACAGACCGGCGGCGACCGCCTGGTCGATGACCGCGGTCGGCGAGACGGTGCCGTCGGAGTAGGTCGAGTGGGTGTGGAGGTCGACAGCCACGGGGGGACGGTACCTGCCGCCTGTGAAGGTGCACGGGCGGGATCATGGCCTCACCGGATCCATCCACGGCCAGAGCCGACGACTGTGCCGAGCCGTCTGCATCCAAAGAGGGGACGGCTCCTGATCCGGCCGAGGCCCGGGGTTGTGGCGATGGCTGCAATTGTGACGAGTGGAGCCGCTCGGCGAGTCCGCTACTTACACTCCCCTGCATGGCCCTCGTCGTGCAGAAGTACGGCGGCACGTCTGTCGGCGACCCCTCCCGCATTCGCGCCGTCGCCGACCGCGTCGCCCGGCGCCGCCAGTCGGGTGACTCGGTGGTCGTGATCGTCTCGGCCATGGGGCATTCGACGGATGAGCTGATCCGGATGGCACGAGAGGTGACGGCCAACCATCACCCGCGGGAGATGGACATGCTCCTCACCGCAGGGGAGAGGATCTCGATGGCGCTCCTCGCCATGGCGATCCGTGATCACGGCGTGGAGGCGATGAGCCTGACGGGCTCACAGGCGGGCATCCTCACCGACATGATTCACGGGCAGGCGCGGATCCGTGACATCCGCGCCTTTCGCGTCGAGGAAGGGCTTGCGGACGGCAAGGTCGTGATAGTGGCCGGCTTCCAGGGGGTCAACCCGGACACGAAGGAGATCACCACCCTGGGACGCGGGGGCTCGGACGCGACCGCGGTGGCCATGGCCGCAGCGCTTGGAGCCGACGCCTGCGAGATATACACGGATGTCGACGGAGTGTTCACGGCAGATCCCCGGGTGGTGGCGGAAGCCCGGAAGTTGGACGAGGTCGGCTACGAGGAGATGCTCGAATTGGCTTCGTCGGGGGCAAGGGTGCTCATGGAGAGATCCGTAGAGTTCGGCCGACGATACGGTGTTCCCATCCACGTCCGTTCGTCGTTCCACGAGGGGTCGGGCACCTGGGTCAAGGAGTCGACAGTGGAGCAGGCCAGCGTCGTCGGGATCGCTCATGACAGTGAGATCGCCGAACTCACCGTGCGCTCCGTCCCCGATGTCCCGGGGATGGCCGCAGCCCTGTTCGGCACCCTTGCCGAGGCCCGGGTCCCGGTGGACCTGATCCTCCAGAGCGCTCCGCAGAGTGGCGTTGCCGACATCTCCTTCACCGTTCCCATCGATCGGATGCCTGAGGCCCGATCTGTGGTCGAGGCGGACGCCTCGCGGATCGGGGCAGGTTCGGTCGACGTCGAGACCGGTATCGGCCGGGTATCCGTGATCGGCTCCGGCCTGGCGGCACACACCGGGTTCGCCGCCCGCATGTTCTCGGTTCTCGCCGACGCCGGGATCGACATCCGTTCGATCTCCACCTCTCCGATCAGGGTGACCTGTGTCATCGACGAGGAGCACGTCGAGAAGGCGGTCCAACGCCTGCACCAGGCCTTCGATCCCCCTGACGGTCCGGTGGCGTCGTGACCACCGTCGCCGTCGTGGGTGCAACCGGTGCCGTGGGACGGGAGATGCTGCAGACACTGGAGCGCAGGCAGTTCCCGATCGGTGCCCTCCGCCTCATGGCGTCCGAACGTTCGGCCGGTCAGACCGTCAGCACGAAATGGGGGGAGATCCCGATCGAGCCGCTCTCGGTGGCGGATCCGACCGGCATCGACATCGCCCTCTTCTCGGCCGGGGGGGCCCGCTCCCTCGACCACGCGGGACGGTTCGTCGAGGCAGGTGCGGTGGTCGTCGACAACTCATCGGCCTGGCGCATGGATCCGACGGTTCCCCTGGTGGTGGTCGGGGTCAACGACGCCACGGCCGCCAAGCACTCCGGGATCATCGCCAATCCCAACTGCACCACGATGGTCATGCTCATGGCGCTTGCGCCGCTTCATCGTGCGTTCGGGCTCAAGGAGCTCGTCGTCAGCTCGTACCAGGCCGTCTCGGGCTCGGGCCACAAGGGGGTGGCCGCCCTGGTCGACGAGGTCGAGCACTTCGAACGCGACGTGGAGGCGCTCAGGACCGGAAGTTGGAAGGAGCCCGCCCCGGGCTTCTACACCCGCCCGATCGGGTGGAACGTCATCCCCTTCGCGGGCAGTGCGGCCGGTGGCGGGTACACCGACGAGGAGCTCAAGCTGGTCAACGAGACCCGCAAGATCCTCGATGCCCCCGAGGTACGGGTCGAGGCGACGTGTGTACGAGTGCCGGTGGTCACCGGGCACGGTGTGGCGGTGACGGCTTGGTTCGGCCGCCATGTGCCGATCACCGAGGTTGCGGATCTGATCGCCTCCGGCCCCGGGGTGGAAGTGTGGCCGGACAAGGTGCCCACTCCGCTCGACGCCGCCGGTCGCGACGAGGCGTTGGTAGGGAGGATTCGCCCGACCCTCGGTCGCTCCGGAGGTGTCGCCCTCTGGGTGGTGGGTGACAACCTCCGCAAGGGCGCAGCGCTCAACGCCGTCCAGATCGCCGAGCTGATCGCAACCAGCGGCTAGGCGCTTCAGGCGGCCGCTGGCTCGCCCTGGAGCCTGGGCCACCCGCCGTCTGCCTTCTGAAACCTGAAGCCCGGCGCCGTGGCGCCGGGCTTCTTGTCGGGACGGCCGGATTTGAACCGGCGACCTCATCGTCCCGAACGATGCGCGCTACCAAGCTGCGCCACGTCCCGTCGGGAGCGTGGAGTGTAACGGTGGCGAGAGCCGAGGCGATCCCGTCGATCCATCTCGAGGCCGACCACCTCGAGGATCCTGGCGACCACCTCGCCGAGGGGCCTGGTCGTGTCCACCTCGATGCCGGCGCCCGCTCTCAGGAGTGGCTCGCTCTCTCGCTGGATGGCGAGTGAACGCTCGATCTCGCCGACCCTCTTCCCGAACGGGTTGTTCGTTCGCGTGGCGAGCCTCTCCGCGATCACATCGGGTGGTGCGCTCAAGAGCACGACATGGTCGAACCATTCGTACGGCTCCCTCGGGTTCGGCGAGCACCCACTCACGATCATTGCGTCGCCCCGGTCGGAGTCGAGGAGGTTTCGCACCGGGTCGATCCGCCGGACCCAGTCGCGTCCCGGGGCCCCAGCCCGGTCAGCTCGGCGGCGTCGACCTCGATCTCCTCGGAGTACGGGGCTGCGTCCAGATCGACGGCGTCGAACCCTCGATCACCCAGTGCCTCGATCACCGTCGACTTGCCCGAGCCGGAGACGCCGGTGATGAGTACCCGCAGGGTCACGGGGATGGGTTCTGCTCCCGGTTGACGATCCTGACCCGGTCGACCCGGTTGCGGACCATACGAGCCACCTCGATGTCGACACCGTTGACCGAGATCACGTCGCCCACCTTGGGCACCCGCCCTCCGCGGTCGAGGACCAGGCCCGCCACGGTGGTGTACTCCCCCTCGGGCAGCTCCACATCGATCGCTTCCGCGACCTCCTCGACCGGGGCCCGGCCGTCGACGAGCCACTCGCCCTCCCGGAGAGTCAACACCGTCGGCTCGTCCGGGTCGTACTCGTCCTGGAGCTCGCCGACCAGCTCCGAGATGAGGTCCTTGATGGTGACGATCCCTTCGATTCCGCCGTGCTCGTCGGTGACCACTGCGATGGCGAACCGATCGCGACGCATCTCCATCAGCAGGTCGAGAACGGACTTCGACTCGGGCACGTACACCGGTTCGCGGATGACGCGATGGATGTCGCTCGTGCTGGGCTCGCTGGGCATGCCTATGAGGTCCTTCACCTGCAGGATCCCGATCAACTGGTCCACGGACTCCTTGATCACAGGGAACCTGCTGTGGCCCGTCTCGGCGACGGCGGCCCGGACAGCATCGATCGTGACCGGCGACGCCAGGGGGTCGATGTCGGGCCGGGGCGTCATGACATCCCGCACCTTCTGGTCGGCCAACTCGAACAACGAGTGGATGATCTCTCGCTCGGCGCTTTCGATGTCCCCGGTCCGTTCACCGATCACGGCCATCGCGCGGATGTCGTCTTCCGTCACCGCGCTCCGATCACGGCCCGCCCCGATCCGGAACAACCTGAACAGGCCCCGGGCGATCGACACGAACACGCGGGCGATGGGACGGAGGAACTTGCTGAGCGCCCAGATGGTGGGGGCCACGATGAGCGAGAACTTCTCGGGAAATCGGTTTGCGAGGCTCTTCGGGGTGATCTCCCCCACGACGAGAATCACCGCGGTGACGGCCCCGGTTGCGGCCCACGGGCCCCAGTCGTGGCCGAGGAGGTCGACGAACAGGACCGTTGCCACCGATGCCCCGAGGATGTTCACGAAGTTGTTGGCCACGAGGAGTGTGCTGAGCATCGCTTCGGGCTCCTCGAGCAGTGCCCGCAGGGACCGGGCGCGGCGGTCGGTGGCCACCAGTTGCTCGATCCGCTCGCGCGGGACCGACACGAGAGCCGTCTCGCTGCCAGAGAAGAACCCGGACGCGACGATGCAAACGCCGAGAATCACCAGATAGACGATCTGCTCGGTGCTCATGAAGGGCGCCTGGTACTGGGAGGTTCGGCGCGGTCCGGCTTCATGCGTTGGAGCGCTGCATCGCCCCGTCGACCGCGGCGCGCAGCTCGTGTGTCGAGAATGGTTTGCGTACCCAGCCGACCGCCCCGGACCTGCCGGCGAGGAAGGCGTCGGCATCGCGGTCGAGGAGCAGGACCACCGGCGGGGCGGCGCCACTGTGCGCTGCGCCCCGATCGCGAATTGCCCGCGTGACGGCCATGCCGCCCATCGATCCGATCTGGAGATCCACGATCACGACATCCGCGTCGGTCTCGCCGAGCCGTTCTGTGACCTGCCGCGGGTCGTCGACCTCATGGAGCGTGTACCGCGGCTCGATCAGAGCGGCGCGCACGTCGTTGAGGACCCAGGTCTCGTCGGACACGACGAGGATGTCGGACATCTCGTCGGAGAGTAGTCGCCGTGTTCGGCCGCCTCGGCGGCCAGGCTCCAAGTGACGCGCCTGCCCTGAGCGCCCCCTCCGTCTTTCGTTCGCTTCGCTCCGGAGTCCACCTCCCCCTTCGGGGCGCATGCCGGCTGCGGAGGCGTTCCACGGGATCTCCCCCCGGAGGGGGGAGTACCCCGAAGGGGGGAGGGGGCGCTCAGGTTGTTCGGTCCCGTGGAGCCCGGGCAGGTCGGAGACGGGAGCTCCCGGGTGCCACGGTTCACGGATCGCGATCTCCATCTCCGCCCTCCACCCTCCGTGTCGGGCGACGGGCGACGGGCGACCGGCAGGCGCCTTCCTATCCTCCCGCGCATGATCCGACGCCTCCTCGTCCTGCTCGCGATGCTGCTCGCCCTGCCGGTGTGGCCGGCGACGGCGGGAGACGGCGCCGCCCGCGTCGACGTCGTGGTGGTCGACGGGATCATGGATCGGCGGATGGTCGACTTCGTCCGCGATGCCATCGAGTCGTCGGACGCCGCTCTGGTGGTGCTGCAGGTCGACGTGCCCGCCGTCCTCACAGGCGAAGCGTCCGACCTCGTGTCACTCGTCGCCGACCCGCCGGTTCCGCTCGCGGTCTGGGTGGGCCCCGACCCCGCCGTCGCCCATGGCACTGCGGCAGTGATGCTTTCGGCATCGCGGATCCGTGGTGCCGCGCCCGGCGCGGAAGTCGGATGGGCATCACCGCTGGTGGCGGGGCGCGGCAGCGATCCCGATGCCGTGGCCGCACTCGCTCCGGAACTCCCCGAAGCCCTGTACGAAACTCGGATCACGGTCGGGGCCGAGCCGGTCGCCGGCGTGGTCGACTTCCCCCAGCCGTCACTGGGGCAATTCATCGTCGGGCTTGACGGCATGACGGTAGAGGTGGAGGGGGAGCGGGTGACGCTCTCCACCGCGCGGCGGAGTGTCGACCAGGGCCAGGATGTCGTCTCGCCGATTCCGGTGAGGTTCATCGAGCCCGGGCTCGTCGATCGAGCCCTCCGTCTGGCGATCTCCCCGGAGGCGGCCTTCTTCTTCCTCGTCCTGGGCCTGTCCCTGGCGGCCTTCGAGTTCTACGCCGCAGGCCCCGGCCTCGCGGCGGGTGTCGCCGCCATCTGCCTGCTCCTCGCCGGGTACGGGATCGCAGTGCTCCCGGTGTGGTGGCCGGCCGTTGCCGCCGTGCTCGTGGGTGTCTGGCTCTACGTCGTCGAGTTCCAGCGGAACGACCTCGGGTGGAAGAGCCTGCTGGGGACCGCCCTCCTGGTCGGCGGCGGCCTGAGGTTCGTCGATGCGTCACCGCAACTCGTCCCGAACTGGTGGATGGTGTCGCTGGTCGTCCTCGGAGGAGCGCTCTTCTTCGGCTTCGCGCTCACCACCGTCGTGCGAGCGCGCTTCTCCACCCACACCATCGGTCGCGAGCATCTGGTCGGACGGGTCGGCACGGCTTCGGGGGCGATCGCGCCGGAAGGGATCGTGATCGTCGACGGCGCCGAATGGCGCGCCCGCTCATCCCGGGCCTCGGGCATCGACGAGGGCGATCGGGTCCGGGTGACCGAGGTGGTCGGCGTGGTGCTCGAGGTCGAGAAGGAGTAGGGCCGGCTTCGGTCACTGCACTCAGGTCAAACAGCAAGCGCGTGCCGACCGCAACGGAGACGCTGAACGCGGTCGCCGTCCGCCACGACGTGTCTGGCCGCGGGACGCCGGCGGCTGTAATGCCATTTCCTCCCTGGCCTCGACGGTGATCGCCTGTTAGCGTCCGGCGCCGCCTGGCGTCTGGGAGGAGAAGCGCAGTGTTGGACGTGGCGTCCGTCGATCGTTCCTGGCAGATGAAGGGGCTCTGCCGGGGGAATCACTCGTATTTGTTCTTTCCGCCGAGTCACGCCGAGCGAAAAGAGGAGCGAGAGCGCCGCGAGCACAAGGCGAAGGCGATCTGCTCCGTATGCCCGGTGAAGGTGGAGTGCCTCGAGTTCGCCATCGAGATCCGGGAGCCGTACGGGATCTGGGGCGGCTACACCGAGACCGAACGCCGGCAGGTCGCTGCGAAGCGCGGGGCTACCGTCTGACGGTCCGCCCGTCGCCCTGGCGGCGGGTGATCCCCCGCTCGTCCATCCATTCCAGCAGCGGGATTGCGTGCTTCCGCGTGATGCCGAGGGCGTCGCGGAACTCGGCGACGGTGAATCCATCCGACAGGCCTTCCACCGCGGCCACGATCTCGTCGAGGGTTTCCGGGAGGTAGGCGAAGTCGGCGACTCCGATGAGCGCACCGGACCTCAGCAGAGCGCCCAGGGCATCCCGCTCCAGCCCGAGATCGCCCATCGCCGGCGGCGTCGCCCCGGATTCGACGAGCACCCTCCGGGCCTCATCCCAGGCCCGGTCGGAGGCGGCGACCTCCTGAGGGCGGTGCTCTTTCAATCGCACCGTCGTGCCATCCGACACCAGCCCATGCAGGGACCCGGCGATCGCGGCGAGGGTCGAGGCGTCGACGCCCAGGTCCCGGGCGAGGCTGGCGACGGGCAGACCGGGCCGGAACGGGTACTGCTCGTGGAAGTCACGCGCAGCCCGCACCGCCCGTTCGGACAGATCTGCAAGCGTCCCTGCGGACACCGCCAATTCTCCTGCGACCACTGCGCCCTCGGGGTGGCCACCACTGGAGTCCGCAGTCAGGTCCGCGAGACGGGCGACGCCTCGCACCGCGAGCAGGCCGGCGGCGACCTCGTCCGGGTCGGCGGTGACCCGAGCGAGTCGATCCATCGAGGCGCGCACGGCACGGGCACGCCGGGCGGGGTGTGGATCGAGCACGGCCCCGCCCGCCACCACTGCGCTTCTTCCGACCTCACGGAGGACGAGTCGGTCGCCGGCAGCGAGAGGCACAGGGTCATCGGTCTCGATCAGGGCGATCCAGCGGTCGTTGGCCCGATCGACCGTTCGCACCCGAGCGGGCCACGCTCCGCTGCCGGCGTGGAGGTGGTGCGACCCCCTATCTCCGGGGGACAGCCCGCGCACTGCCTGCAGCGCCGAGACGAAACGTCGCGTAGGTCGCCACTGTTCCGCACGGCCAAGCATCATGCCGCGTCCGAGTTCCGATCTGTCGGCGCCGGCGAGGTTGACGGCGGTGCGGTTGCCCGGGAGGGCGCGCTCCACCTCGGTCTCGTGCACCTGGAGGCCGCGCACCCTGACCTGCGCGCCGTCGGGATGGACGCGGAGGGCGTCGCCCACCGCGATGGAGCCGCCCAGCAGGGTTCCGGTGACGATGGTCCCCGCCCCGCCGATGCTGAAGGCACGATCGATCCAGAGGCGGGGCCTCCCCCGGTCGGTGATGTCGATTCCGTCGAGGATCCCGGTGAGTGCGTTGCGCAGCCGATCGATGCCAACTCCATCGGGCGCCGCCGTCGGGATGATCTCGGAGCCGTCGAGTCCGGTGTCCTCGAGGCGCTCCGCTACCTCCAGACCGGCGAGTTCCAAACGATCCTCGTCGACGAGGTCGGCACGGGTGAGGGCCACGACGCCACGGTCGACTCCGATGAGATCGAGGACCGCCAGGTGCTCCTCGGACTGCGGCATCCACCCCTCATCGGCGGCGACCACGAACAGCGCTGCGTCGGCGCCGTCGACCCCGGCGAGCATGTTCTTGACGAATCGTTCGTGGCCGGGGACGTCGACGAAGCCCACGTCACGAGTACCGAGGCGCGTCCAGGCGAATCCCAGGTCGATGGTCAGGCCGCGTCGCTTCTCCTCGTCCCAGCGGTCGGGGTCCCGGCCGGTGAGGGCGATGACGAGCGTCGACTTGCCGTGGTCGACGTGGCCCGCCGTGGCGATCACCGGCATGCGCGGGTGAGTGCCTCCGAGACGAGGCGGTCGTCGCTCGGGGCGACGGCCCTCAGATCGATCTGGACCCTGTGGTCTTCCCGACGGGCGATCACCGGCGGGGCTCCGTCGAGAAGACCCCGCCAGGCCGCGTCATCGGAAATGGCGATCGCCGGGCCGGGGATCCCGCGCCCGGGGGCCGTCCCGGCTCCCGGGACGGAGAGGCTGTCCACGATCTCACCGTCGACGCCCGAATCGGAGAGCACCGCCCGGGATCGATCGGCGATGGCTTCCGCCGAGAGGGACGCCATGCGCCAGAACGGCACCTCGGCGCCCTGCCCCGACGCGTAGAGCTCGAGGGTGGCGGCGAGGGCCGCGAGCTCCGGCCCACCGATCCGGACCGCCCGGGCCAGGGGATGCGAGCGGAGCCGTTCGACGATCCGTTCGGACCCGACCGCAATGCCGGCCTGGGGACCGCCCAGGAGCTTGTCCCCGGAGAAGAGCACCAGGTCGGCGCCCCGCTCGAGTGTCTGGCGGGCTCCCGGCTCTCCTTCGAGCCAGGACGGTGGTGGGCCGTCGAGCCAGGGGACTCGCTCGTCGAGAAGGCCGCTGCCGATGTCGGCCACCAGCGGGATACCGTGCTCCCGGGCCATCGCCCCCAGTTCCGTATAGCCGGCCTCCTCGGCGAAGCCTTCGATCCGGTAGTTGGACGGATGCACCTTGAGGAGGGCGCCGGTCGCTCGACCCATGGCGCGTGCATAGTCCTTGGGGCGGGTGCGATTGGTGGTGCCCACTTCGACCGCGGTTGCTCCCGAGGCACCGATCAGTTCGGGCAGGCGGAACGACCCCCCGATCTCGATCTGCTCGCCGCGCGACACGACGACCTCCGATCCGCCCGCCAGCGCAGCCACGGCCAGGAGCAGTGCCCCGGCGTTGTTGTTGACCACCAGAGCAGCCTCCGCCCCGGTGACGGCAGCGGCGAGACGTTCGGCGTAGGCCCCCCGGCCCCCGCGCGACCCGGTCTCGAGGTCCAATTCGAGGGCGGCATACGACGTCGCGGCTTCGGCGGCGGCAGCGGCGGCATGCTCGTGCTGGGGCGCCCTTCCCAGGTTGGTGTGGAGCAGGACGCCCGTGGCGTTGATGACGCGTCCCGGCCTCATCCTTGCCAACCCGGCGACCAGCTGGCGCGCGGTCTCGGCGGGATCCTGGTCCCGGTCGCGTCGCCAGGCGGCGACGCTCTCCCTCGCAACCTCGATCAGCAGAGCCCGGGGCAGCGTCCCGTCGTCGAGGGAGGAGGCCAGCGCATCGATCGAGGGGGGATGCAGGCCCATAGGCACAGCCTACAAGCCGACCTATATTCGAGAGCCGTGGACTCTCAGGCGTCGGCGGACGTGCCCATCCGGCCCGCGGCCACAGTGCTCGCTCTCCACCCCCGTGCCCGGGGGTTCGAGGTGCTGATGGTGCGGCGTGATCGCGACGCCACCTTCATGGGTGGTGCCCATGTCTTCCCCGGCGGCGCCATGGACGCGGTCGATCGCGGGCCTCTGGCCGGCCGCGTCGTGGGCTGGGACGGCGACCCGGAGGAGCTGCCGTGGCGATCGGCTGCAGTCCGGGAGCTGGCCGAGGAGGCCGGAGTCCTCCTCAGTCCCGACCCTCCCTCTGTGAATGGCGAGGAAGGGGAGGCTCTCTTCCGGCTCCTCGACCGCCACGGTGCCGTGCTCGACGCCCGCCGCCTCGAGTACCTGAGCAATTGGGTGACGCCGGTCGGCCCTCCCCGGCGCTTCGATACACGGTTCTATGTCGTCGCCGTCGCGGCGGGCACCGAGGCCGCCTCCGATCGGCGCGAGGTCTTCGACGCGGAATGGGTGGAGCCCGTTGCCGCCCTCGCCGCAGCCGACGCCGGGGAGTGGCAGGTCGAGTTCCCGACGCGAGTCCATCTCGAGCTCCTCGCCCGCTTCGAGACCGCCGGGGAGGTCGTCGCCCACGCCCGTGCTGCCCGGCCGTATCGCATCGAACCCCGGACGACCGTCGGCTCGGATGGCTCGATGCAGGTGGTGCTGCCGGATCCTCCGGAAGAAGCCAGATGAATGTCCGGCTGGTCCTCGCGCCGAACCCCTCCCTCATGACGGGACCCGGGACCAACACCTGGGTCGTGTCTTCGGAGCGGGAGGCGCTCGTCGTCGACCCTGGCCCGGAGATCGCCGAGCACATCGAAGCCATCCGCAAGGCGCTCGAGGGGCTGACGCCGAGAGCCGTCCTGGTCACCCACACCCATCCCGATCATGCGCCGGCGGCGAACGGTCTTGCCTCGGCCCTGGGCGTGCGTGCGATCGGGCGGGCGCCCGGTCCCCACTTCAGGCCCGACCATGTGATGGCCGATGGTGATCGTGTGGAGTTCGGCGACTCTGCGGCGATGGCGATCGCCACTCCGGGGCATACGCCGGACTCGACGTGTTATCGCGTCGGCGACGCGCTGTTCACAGGAGATCACATCATGGGCGGCTCGACGGTGATCGTCGAAGACATGGCCGACTACATGTCGTCGCTGCGCGCGCTCCAGGGCATCGGGATCTCCCGGATCTACCCGGGGCACGGCCCTGTGGTCGAGGATCCTGAGGCTCTCATCGCGGAGTACATAACCCATCGCGAGGATCGAGAGCGCCAGGTCCGGCAAGCGGTCGCTAACGGCGCCGCGACGGTGGGGGAGGTGGTGGCGGCTGTGTACCAGGACGTCGACCCCGCACTCCATCCGGCCGCCGCGCTGTCCGTCAATGCCCACCTCAGGAAGCTGGCCGCCGAGGGGTCGGTGCGCTTTCCGTCCCCCGAACTCGGATGGCATGCCCCGGTGGAGGCGACACCATGAGCCGGCGTCGGGCGCTTGCCCTGTGGTCCGCTCTGGTGGCCCTGATGGCGTCTTTGCTCACCGCACTTCCAGCGGCAGCCGGCGATGTCACCGAAGAGGAGGTCGTGGCGGCGCGCGAGCAGCTGCGCGAGGTTCAGGCCCGTCTCGAGGAACAGGTCGACCGGTATGACGAGGTGGTCGCCGAGGAGGCCGTGCTCCACGACCGCCTCCAACGACTCCTCGTGGAGCTTTCGGCTCGGGAGCGCGACGTCGTGCTGGCGCGCCGGACCGCCCGCGACCGGGCCGCCGAGATGTACATGACCGCCGGGTCCGCTGCGACGAACGTGATCACCGACGACGTCTCCACCCTCCCGGCACGTTATGTGTACCTCGAGTCGGTGTCGCAGACCGATCGCGAGCTGGTGAACCGCCTCGAGACCTCCCGGCGCGACTACCAGCAGCAGCAGGCCCTGGTGGACGCGGCTGCCGCCGAGCAGACCGCACTCCGTCAGGAGATGGAGACGTTGCTCGACGAGATCTACGAGGAGCTGGAGACCGCCAACGCCGAGTACCGGGCGATCAGGGACGCCTGGGACGCCGAGGAGGCGGAGCGGATCCGGATCGCGGACGAGGAGCGTCGCCGCCAGGAGTTCCTCGCGACGTCGACCACGACGACCGCACCGCCGACGACCACGACGACTCCGATCACTCCGGCGACCACGCAGCCCCCTCCGGCGACGACGACGACACAGGCTCCCACGACCACGATCGCGACGTCGTCGACGAGCACCACCGTGATCGTGCTGCCCCAGTCGCCGACGGGGATGGCTTGCCCCGTCGACGGAGCCACCACGTTCACCGACTCGTGGGGAGCGCCACGGTCGGGGGGCCGCACCCACAAGGGTGTCGACATGCTCGCTGCCTACGGAACCCCCCTCGTTGCCATCGAGTCGGGCTACATCTGGAGCCCGAACTGGCACAGCGACGGGGGCCTCGGCCTCTACATCCGGGGTGACAGTGGCGACGTCTGGTACTACGCCCATCTCAGTGCGTACGTGTCGGGCCTCGTGGACGGCCTCCGTGTCGAGGTGGGGCAGCGCGTCGGTTATGTGGGTACCAGCGGCAACGCCAACGTCCCTCACCTGCATCTTGGGTGGCAGCCGGACGGCGGGGCCTATGCCAACCCTTATCCGATCGTGCTCGAACTCTGCGGCTAGGAGCGGTTCCCGCACCGTCGCGGGGTGCGGTTGGCCCGAACAGGTGCCTTGTCCCCGTCCCCCGTTAGTCTTTCGCCGACGGCGGACTGGGGAGAGTTCACAAAGTGCGCAGGATTGTGACGGCGCTCGTGGCGCTGCTGCTCATG
This sequence comes from Acidimicrobiia bacterium, assembly GCA_035464675.1. Taxonomy (GTDB): domain Bacteria; phylum Actinomycetota; class Acidimicrobiia; order Spongiisociales; family UBA11373; genus JAUYIV01. The sequence goes on along the minus strand of DATHSA010000065.1, from coordinate 16,868 downwards.
GTCACTGCAGCCCCGGTTGGTGCAGAGGTCACTCAGGACGAACTCCGTGAGGCTCGCGACAAGGTGAACGAGCAGTCGTCCGCGCTCGAGGACGAGCTCGCCAGGCTCGATGCAATCCTGGTTCAGCAGGCCGAGTTCGAGAACCGTATCGCCCGAATCCAGAGGGAGATGGCCAACCGCGATCGCCAGATCGTCCTCGCAGGATTCGCCGCCCGCGACCGGGCGCGCGAGATGTACATCAGCGCCGGCGCCGACGCCACCCAGGCTGCGGTCAGCCCTGAAGGCGTGGCCCGCCACGAGACCAAGACCGCCTACCTCGGCGTGGTCGTCGACACCGACAACGACGCCGTAAACGAGCTGATCTACCTCCAGGAGGACCGGGCCTCACTGGAGGCCCAGTTCGAGACCCTCGCCGCCGAGCAGGAGGCCCTCGCCGAGGAGGCTGCGCGCATCGCCGAGCACCTCACCGCCGAACTGGAGCAGTACAACGAGGAGTACCAGGCTCTCTACGGCCAGTGGCAACAGGAGGAGGCTGCCCGCCGGGCCGAGGCGGAGCGACGTCGCCGCGCCGCCGCCGCAGCCGCCGCTGCGGCAGCCGCACAGAACACCGCCTACGCCAGCAGCGCGTTCGTCGATCCCAACGGGCGGACATGTCCGGTGGTCGGCGCCCACACCTTCCGTGACTCCTGGCTGGAGCCCCGCCCCTACCGAAACGGGTATCACCACGGCACCGACATGATCGCCGCGGTGGGAACCCCGGTGGCGGCGATGGAGAACGGCTACGTGATCCAGCGCGGCTATCACTGGGCCGGCGGGAACGGGATGTACATCAGGGGCGACTCGGGTGACATCTACTACTACGCCCACCTGAACGGATACGCCGCGGGCAGCGAGGTGGGGAGCCGGGTCGCGGTGAAACAGATCGTGGCCTACGTGGGGAACACCGGAGCTTCGAGCGTTCCGCATCTCCACCTCGGATATCAGCCCGGTGGCGGCCCCCTCACGAATCCGTATCAGCTGCTGGTCGCGCTCTGCCGTTGATCGGGTCCATCGTCCGACGACCTTCGCCGTCGCGCGGGTGGCGACCGTCGTCTTCGTCGCGAGGTTCCTCGGTTCGAGGGGCAGCCTCTACAGGGGCTTCCTGAAGCACCGCACGAAACCCACATCCTCGAAGCCGAGGGCGAGATGGGCACGGGCACTCACGTCGTTGTCCACCTCGGTGTCAGAGGCGAACTCCGAGCAGCCTCGCGATCGCCCCCACTCTTCGGCTGCCGCGATGAGCGCACCGCCGACACCGGCGCCTCTCGCCATCGGGGTCACGTACCACCCCTCGAGGTATGCGACGGGGCTGGTCGTGCAGCCCTCGGCGTAAGGGCGCAGCGACAGCTCGGCGAACCCGGCCGGGGCGTCGTCGGCATCGACGGCGACGAGCACCATGTGGATCGTGGGCGCCGCGCCGGAGAAGTAGCGCTCGATCTCGGCACGATGTTCCTCCGCGGCGTCGTCGGGCCAGAGATCGCGGCGCATCTCGAGCCACACCGCCGTGTCGTCGCGACTCGCCGCCCTGACCGTCACCATCAGCTCCCGGCCTTTCCCTCCAACTGCTCCATGAGCACGGCGATGCGAGCCGTGCAGGTCTCGTCCTCGGCGGGGGGGACCAGCTCCACGATCCGGGCGGCGGCGGCGATGATCGCCTGCGCCGATGGCGCCTGGGGATGAGCGGACACCACCGGTGAGCCCTCGTCGCCGCCGGAGACCACCATCGGGTCGAGCGGCACGCTGGCGATGAGCGGCACGCCAAGGTCGTCGGCGAGTGCCCTGCCGCCCCCCGACCCGAACAGGTCGTAATGGGTGCCCTCCTCGGTCGTGAAGCCGGCCATGTTCTCGATGACTCCGACCACGGGCATGTAGGACCGTCGGGCCATGTCGGCGACCCGAGCGGCCACCTTCTGTGCGGCCTTCTGCGGGGTGGTGACGACGACCATCTCCGCCTGTGGGAGCAGGCGGGCCAGCGCCATCTGGATGTCGCCGGTCCCCGGTGGCATGTCGAGTACCAGGTAGTCGAGCGACTGGTCCCAGGCGACGTCCTGGAGGAACTGCTCGAGGGCCTTGGTGAGCATGAGGCCGCGCCACATCAGCGCCGTCTCCTCGGTGTCGACGAGGAGGCCTGTCGAGACCAGTTGCACCCCGTCGGCGTCTATGGGGACGATCTTGCGGTCCTCGTTGGCCTTGAGCCGGTCGGTGGCTCCGAGCATGCGGGGCACCGAGAACCCCCAGATGTCGGCGTCGAGAAGACCCACCGTGAACCCGGCCCGCTGGAGGGCCACGGCGAGGTTGACCGCGATCGACGACTTGCCGACTCCGCCCTTTCCCGAACCCACGGCGATGACCCGGGTGAGCGGACTGACCTGGGTGGTGGTGGCATTCTCCCGGGCCCGCTTGCGGGCGACCGACATCAGTTCGGACCGCTGGGAGTCGGTCATGGCGGTGACCTGGACCTCGGTCTTCTCGATGCCGGGGAGGGCGGTCACCTTGCGCTTGACGTCGCTCTCGATCTGATCGCGCATCGGGCAGGCGGCGATCGTCAGGGCGACCTGAATCGTGGCGACGCCGTCCTCGATGGTGATCCCGCGCACCATCCCCAACTCGACGACGTCGCCGCCGAGCTCGGGATCGACGACGCCGCGGAGAGCGGCCTCGACGTCGACCGTGGTCGCAGGGTTCACTGTGCGGGTCAAAGTAGTGCCTGTCTTGGGGGTGAGACGTGCCTCCGGGGAATCATCCGGTGACCGGTATAGTTGAACAACACGAGACGCAATCAGGAGCTTCCATGCAAGGCATCTCCATAACGCCGCGCTCTTCGGCGCCCAAGGTGACGCTGACGTCGACCGCCGCCGCCAAGGTGGCCGAGTTGATCGAGCGCGAGGAGGAGAAGGACCTCGTGCTCCGCGTCGGCGTGCGCCCCGGAGGGTGTTCTGGCTTCTCATACGAGATGTATTTCGACTCCACGGTCGACGACACCGACTTCATCGCCGAAACCGACGGTGTGCGGATGGCCGTGGACAAGGACAGCCTCGAGATGCTCAAGGGCGCCGAGGTCGACTATCGAGACGGCCTCCAGGGGGCCGGGTTCCACATCCAGAACCCCAACGTCCAGCGCGCCTGCGGCTGCGGCAACTCCTTCAGCTAGACGCTCTCCGACTTTCGGTCTCGTCGTTGCTGGATACGATCTCGGCGTGTCCGACGAGGCCGCAATAGTCGAAGTCGGTTCATGAGATGGTTGACCGCGTAGTCGATGCGCTTGCCGGACGCGGGCACGACCATGACCTCTGACCCCGGTGAAGGTCGGTCGCGCGAGCGCCCCATATCTCGTTGGCGCGGCTTGTTCTGCCGCGGGTAGTGGGGCTCGGGATCGTCACTTGCGTCGTCGTGTGAAGAGATAGATCGGGAGCCAAAGCGGCAGGGCGCCGACCGTGAAGTAAGCCATCACGTAGTCCTCGGCGACCGATGTGTCGCCGGCCTCGATCCGGCTCGCGGCATCGTCGGGATCGACCTTCCGACGCCGGTGGGCCAGCGACAGCCGCGCGATGGTCCCACCCAGGATGCGACTGATCTTCGCCCAGACGCGCCGAATGCCCGGAACCATCTCCGGCCATGGCAGCAAGACGATCATCGAACCGAACATCACCAAGCCGACCCCCGCCATCACGATTACAGCCTCACCAGGCGCTTGGGGACCGAACAGCTTCTCCATCGAACCCAAATCCGCCGCGGCCGCGTCGAACGCCAACTTGACGCCGACCCCCACGCCGACCACACCAATCACGATGAGCGACAGTCCGAGGCGAATCCATCCGATTCGCTGCCAATGCCACGGAGACCTGAGAAATCCCCCCTCGGCCATGACACCCCTGGTTGCGTATGACTGCGATCGTATCTCGCCACCGACGCCCCTGACGGCCCCATCGAGCATGGTTGCCGCCTGACAACCACCCTTCTCGCCCGGTCTCCGACCGTGCAGGGCGCTCATGTCACAATCTCGCGCCGTATTCGAGGGCAATGCGCGTTCCTCTGGGCAAGCTTCTGAGGACCCGCTCTGTCGAAGGACTGGGTAGCCTCGCCATTCGGAGGGGACCGGGTGGCCTCGAAGAGAATCCTGGTATTGCTCAGCACTGCTGGCGGTGGGGATCGTCAGCCCGTCATTGCATTGGCTCGGGCGCTTGATCGCCACCGCCACGGCGTGACCATTCTCTGCGACGCGGCCACTGTCCCCCTGATCGAACCGACCGGCATTCCTGTGGTCGTCCACGACGTCGAGCAGGTCGGGTTCATCTCCGGGTGGATCAGGCAGCTGCAGACCGAGGATGCGCCACCGAATCCGCTCTTGGAGTGGGGTCGCCTGGTCATCTCGGAGGTCCGTGCCGCATTTGGGGATTTCATCCCTGACGTGATCGTCAGTTCGCTCTTCTGCATGGGTCTCGCTGACCTGTTGGCGCAGGAGCTGAACTGCCGGTGGTGTTTCGTGAATCCGAGCTTCTACTTCGGCGCAGGTCAGCGGAGGACCTGGGCTGAGGACTGGTACGGACCGGTCGTTCCGCAACTCGCTCGCGACGTGTTCCTTCCTCTTGTCGGTCGGGCCGACATGGTGCTCCACGCGACCGATCCGCTATTCGACTTCGAACCGAAGACGCTCCCAGCTGAGCACTACTACGTCGGATTTCTCCTCTCGGAGTCGTCAGATCAGGTGCCAGTTACTCTCGCTGAGCCAGGAGACCCGTGGGTGCTGGTGACCGCAAGCACGGCACGACCCGGCGATGAAGAGGCGATGATTCGCTCAGCTGTCTCTGCGCTCACCGGTCGACCTGTCAGGCCGATACTCACCCTTCCGAAGCATTCGACCGACCTTCAGCTCCCCGCCAATGTCGTTGCCACAGGGTTCGTACCACACACCCCAATCCTTCAACGCAGTGTGCTGTCGATCAATCAGGCGGGTCATGGGATAGTGAGCAAATGCCTCCGGTACGGGGTTCCCATGGTGTTGACGCCGTGGGATGCAGACCAGCCGGGAGTAGCCGCACGCGCTGAGGCTTTGGGCGTCGCAAGGGTTGTTCCTCGATCCGAAGTGACGCCCGAGTCGATCAGCGAAGCCGTCGATGAGGTTCTCGACGGCGACCAATATCGGACAAGATCAGCTGCGGTGGCTGAGGTGCTCGCGGAGCGATCGCCGGAGCGCAGAGCGTCAGCACTCATCGAGGTCCTCTGAGAATCTCTCTTCACCAGATAGTTGGGTCGAGCGCTACCCAGCTCTGCTTGACGCGCTTTTCGGCCTTGGCCGCGGGTAACACTCGCGCACACTGGCGGAGGGCGAGGCAGCCTCACACCACCGGACACCACCTGACACCACCGGACACAGCATCGACATGCGTGGTCAGTGTTTGGGCGAACGCGCGAGCCACACCACGGTTGGGTTGGCGAAGCCCTTCAACTCGAATTCACCCTTGCGTTCGAACCGGAATCCCTTTCCGGTCGCAAGGTGATAGACGCTCTCAGCGACTGCGACTTCCCCCGGGCCCGCCAGCTCACACAGTCGACTTGCGGCAGCCACGACGGCCCCGTGGATGTCCCCGTCTTCCGACAGCGGTTCGCCGGCGGCCATTCCGACCCGCATCCGGAGTCCGGTCTCGTTCTCGTGTGACTGAAGGTCGAGGGCAAACCTCAAAGCATCCGTGTTCGACCTGAAGCTCACGAGAGAGCCGTCACCGAGATGCTTGACCAGGCGCCCACGGTGTCGAGTGGAGAGGTCGGCGAGGCGATGTTCGAGTTGACGAATCGCCGACCTTGCCTCCCGGTCCCCGACACGGTTGGTGAACTCTGTCGATCCGACGACGTCTGCGAACACGACCGTGCGGAAACCCTCGGGCTGGCCACTACCCGCATCGACAAAGCTCGAAAGCACGTCGATGGCACCATCCGCCATCCAGTAGGGACCATCGACGTCGATGATCCGCAGCCTCGCCTGAGGGATGGTCGTAGCCAGTTGGCGGCTGTCCGCGAAAACCTTGTCTCGATTGAGTTCCTCGTTGGGAGAGCAAACCACCAGCGTCCGCGATGAGACCTGCCCGAGATACGGTTCTGCGTCCCATGCCGACTGGACTGGCATCGGCTGGCTGAAGTACCTCCCGACGGCTGCATCGACGAGCGCCTTGAGTCGGGCGAGTTCGTCCGCAGGTGCCCAGCTCCCGATCGCGAAGCGTGGCCTCTCCGACGGCGGGAGACCAAGATCGCGAACCGCCTGGCCGGTGCGAACTGTCGGGTCGAGGTACGACCCTTCGATCTTGGCGATCCCGTTCCACAGAATCAGCTCGGTGACGGAAGCAGGACGGGTCGCCGCGAACACGATCGCGACAGGGACCAGCGGTCCAACGGCAAGGAGCGCAAACTCGACCAAGCCGAGGGCTCCCGCGACCGCCTCGATGTCGAGAGCCATTTCGACGGTCGACATGCCCCGCTGAATTCCCGCATCCGAGGTTGTACCCCAACCTCCGGGTGGATCTCCGGAGAGACCGATGCCTCGTGGATCGAACCGCACGACCCGATAGCGCTCGGCGAGTTCCCGGTAGAAGGACGCGAGGGTCGGCACCCTCCACTCCAACTCGGCGTGGCTGAAGCTGAAGTTGTGAACGAGCACGAGTGGTTGCCCTTGACCGAGTTCCCAGTAGGCAAGACTCACGCCGTCGTCGGTGCTCACATATCGAACGTCTGGGCCTGTCATCACCGAGCGAGACTACCGACGGAGCCTCTCGCCGAGCCGAGCAGCTCCTCGGGTGACATTCCCGCACACTGGCCGAGGGTGCTGTGACGTCGCCCGGTGCTAGACCTAGGCGCGTGCGGTCAAACCGGGACATGGCCTTATGAATTGTGCCGTCTATCGGTTCCCGGGGCAGATCAGTCTCTCGGTGGGCGCCAGTCTCATCGTCGTCGCAATATGCGTCCGCATCGCTCTCGTCAGCAGCTTGGCTGTCGGTGCGGGGCTGGCCGCGATCCTCGGTTTCATGTCACTAAGCAGCGGGCTGCAATGCGTCACGGTCGACGAGACCGGCGTTACGATTCAGAGGACGTTCCTGCTGCGGACAAGCATCGCCTGGACGGGTATCGACTTCGCGGCGCTCCCTGACACGTCGAGAGCTTGGAACTACCCGTTTCTGAGGCTGAGCGATGGGTCACGTGTCGGCCTGACGCCTCTCGCTTTCGGCCGGTTCCAGCCACGGAAGAGGGAATTCGCACGGCTTGTTGTTGGCGAAATCAACGCCTACCGCCGGTCTCACGGTGTTGAGTCGAGTGGTGAGGTATAGGCCGGACTCAGGGCTGCTGTCGCGCTAGCTCCCGCCACGGATAGCGAGGGCTGCAGGATCACGACGAGATCGGGACATCGGCTCGGGTGACATTCCCGCACACTGGCCGAGGGCGCGGCGCCTGCATCCCGGTCGGTACCCTGGGTGCGGAGGAGAACCACCATGACCGACCCGGTAGCGGGGATCATCGGTGACTACGGGGGATTCGTGGCTCAACAGCGTCACCGTCTCACGGCGCGCAGGTCGTGAAACCTTCTCCTGAGATCGAGGCGATCGTTCGCAGGTTCTGGGCGGCACGCGAGGCCGGGGAGGTCGAAGTGACCATCCGGCTGATGTCGGAGTCGGCGGAATCGGTGCACGTTGGAACCGATGAACGTGACTGGCTATTCGGTCCCGAAGCCATCCAGATCGCTGAGGCTCATTGGCGGGAGTGGCCGGCGGAGAAGATCGAGATTCTCAGGCTCCATGCGTTCGAGGAGGGAAGCGTCGGCTGGGCTGTCTCCGAGCAGAGACGGACCAACGTGTCTGGGGGAACGCTGATCCTTCGCTCCACGATGATCTTCGTGTTGGAGGCGGGAGCCTGGAGTTGGGTCCATCATCACTTCTCGGCTCCTGTCCCCAACCTTGACACTGCCGGTGTCGAGTTGCCCCGAACCTTGTCCGATCTTGTGGAATCCGTGACGGACGATCCGTCGGCGACCGATCTTGTATCTGCGACTTCGACCCTTGTCTTCACCGACATCGTCGATTCGACACCATTGTCGCTCCAGCTCGGGGAGGTGGCGTGGCATGCGGCGATCACCACCCACCTCGACACGGTTCGGACCATCGTTGAAGGTGAGGGCGGGTCGGTCGTCAAGACGCTGGGTGACGGAGGAATGTATTCATTCGAATCCGGGTCGGCAGCGTTGAGGGTCGCCGTCAGAATCCAGCGGGCGGTCTCCGAAGCCTCGGAACCAGCCATGACCCTGCGAGTGGGAGTCCATACCGGGGACGTCGTCCAGACCAAAGACGACTATGTCGGCGCCACGGTGGCCAAGGCAGCACGCGTGGCAGCAGCCGCAGATGGTGGACAGATCCTCGTGTCATCCACCACAGCCGGAATGGTGAACTCGTCTGAATTCGAGTTCGGTGAGCCGATCACGGTCGAACTCAAGGGACTGGCGGGAACCCACCAGCTCTATCCACTCGCCTGGTCCTAGCCACAAACGGCACTTGGTTACATCTGGTGATCGGAACTCAGCATGTTGGGTTCTCGGCGAGCCGACGATTGCCTCATGTGACATTCCCGCGCCGTATCCGAGGGGGTGAGGACCTACTCCGAGAGGAAGTCGGTGACCAGCTCTGCGAACTGTTCGGGTCGAGTGCGGTGAACATGGTGTCCGACATCGATTGTGACGAGTCGCGCGTTGGGGATTCGACGCGCTACCTCGCTCAACTCTTCCTGGTCGATGAAGCTAGAGGTCCCGCCAGCCACGATGAGCGTCGGTGCCGTGATGTGCTCGAGCTCGGACCACCATCTCGGGTCAGGCCGGTTCAACTGCTGCACCATCGCCCCGATGAGAGCCCAATCGAAGTCGACAGGCTTCTCGGGTTGATCAGGAGGCTTGGGGGCCTGCACCTTGCCCGAAGGTGGCGGCGTGTCTTCCAGCACAAGACGATCGACCCGCGTCGGCCATGTCTCGGCAAACAAGATCGCGGTCGTTGCACCCATCGAGTGTCCAACCAGATGGAAGCGGTCGAGACCGAGCTCATCGGCGAACTCCCGGAGGTCGTCGCGCATGGCTTCAAATGAGTAGTCGGTGGGCCGGCAGCTCCCACCATGGCCCCGCATGTCCAAGGCCAGAAGCCGATAGCGCCGAGGTATCAGTTCGAACAGAGGAAGCCAGTCGATGGCGGCTCTGCCCATGGCGTGGAGCAGCACGGTCGGCTCACCATCGTCACCCGAACCCAGGTATGAGAACACCCCGGCGCTCAGGTTGACTTCCACCGTCATATGGTCGCAGCGAAATGGACACGACACGCCACATGGAAGATTCTCCATGTAACAATTTGAGACGCTGGCCGAGGGGGCGGCAATGTCGCGCGGGCGGCAGTCGCAGTCACGATGACCGGGTCGATGGAGATACTTCAGTCAATCAACCCTCCGAACACACGCCGGAGTTCAGCTTGCTGAACCACGACCTCATCCGTCAAGAGTTCGATGTCACCGCCGAAACGGCTTCGGATTCCTCGGGTGACATTCCCGCGCACTGATTGAGGGCGTCGCGATGTCGCATGAGGGAGTTGGTGGAGCTCAACGATGACCGACTCGGGTGGAGGTCCGTAGGCTGTCGGGACCATGAACAGACGTGCCCGCACCGTCGTCTTGGCTTTAACGCTGGCTGTTCTGCTCAGTGGCTGCATGAATGAAGCGGGCAGTGGGTCGACAACGATCACCGCGGGTTTCGTTGCTGATCTCGAGACTGCCAAGACCCTTTGGGAAACCGCTGGCATCACCGAATACTCGTTGACCGTGAGGAACGAATGCCCCACCTGCCTGTTCGAGACGGTCGGACCGTTCGAGGTGGAGGTGTCCAACGGTGAGGTCGTCGAGGTGCGATACGAGGGCTACCCGATCGAACCAAAGCCCGGCATCACACCGATCGAACTGTTCACCGTCGAACGGCTCCACCAGTGGATCGGCTCGCTTCGCAATGCCTACCGGGTTGAAGTTGTCTACGACGAGCGAGGCGTTCCCACACTCATCGACAGCGACTTCGCCTCCGACGTCGCCGGCGACGAGTCGAAGATCACCGTCACGCTGACACCCGCGAGCCTGTCTGATAACTGAGCAGCGCTGGGCGCTCACCAGAACCGGCCCGAATGTCTGAAAGATCCTCCATGTGACATTCCCGCGCGTTGGCGGAGGTCAGTGATAATTCCTCTCGTGAACCGTGCAGACCGCCGGCGGAAGGTCAAAGAGTGGCGCGCCCTCGTTCGTCGAGTGAGTGATCTCCTATGCGACCACGATCCCCTCGGCATGCCCAGCGACGAGTACGACCACATCGCCATCAATTTGCTCCGACAAATCCGGACGGTCAGGAAATCGGGGAGGCGACTCTCGACCTGCTCCCCGACGCCAACCAGTCACTCATCAGCGCAATCACCGATTCGCTGGCGGCTCAACGCCTCTGGTGACCGTTCCTGAGTTCGGGTGACACTCCCGGACACTGGCCGAGGCCACGGTTCGTTCACCCGAACCGACTTGTTCGTCTGCTGTTTCAGGAGACCGAGACGGACACACCCTCAGAGGAGGATTGCTCAATCAGGTCGAGCAGCCTGTGAAGACCTTCTGCGTGTGTGAAATCTGGGCTGAACGATTGGCCTGCAGTGATCGCCTCTGCCATGTGCTGGTAGGCGCGGCCGACATTCCCAGCCGGACCACCAGGGAACCGGTCAATCAGTTCGCCGGGCAGGGCGAGCTCTTCAGGGGCATCGGAGCCCCGAGCGCCCGAAAGCCTGATTGGGGTGATCTGGGGAAGGCCGGAAGTCGAGGCCACAGCCGTCCCTTCGGTCCCGTAGATCTCCATCCGCCAACCGGTCGCGTTGTGCGGCACGCTTGCTGCATGGAGGGACATCATGGCTCCCCCGTCGAGGGTGCCGTGGACGATCAGGGTGTCCGGCGCATCGACCGGGATCGTTTCACCGGTGTCGACCAGCTTCCACGTTGGGAACTGGGTCGCGACGGAGGCAGACAGTTCGGCGAGCGGACTGAGGCAATAGGAAATGGCGTCGATCGTGTGGCCACCGACGATGGTCATGAAGTTGGCGCCGTTGGCCTTGGCGCCCATCCAGGCGTCCGCCGATGAATGTGCGAGCGCGCCGCCGCTCATCATCGTCGCGTTGACAGCGACGATCTGACCGAACCAACCCTCCGCCGAGAGTTGCCTGACGTAGGTGAGGGAGGGATCGTGGCGACCCTGCAGCCCGACTGCCGTGACAACCCCGGCGTCGCGAGCCCGTGACGCCATTTCCTGGGCTTCGGCAAGGGTCGCGCCGAGTGGCCATTCGCTGAACACGTGCTTCCCGGCGTCAAGTGCAGCGCCCACGAGTTCATGATGCTTGGGAACCCTGACCACCACCGCGATGGCGTCGATGTCGTCCTGCGCCGCTAGATCTCGGACGTCGTGGAACGCAGGAACGCCGTACACATCGGCGGCTGCGGCCGCGGACTCGGGGCGGCTCGTGCATACAGCAGCCAACTCGATTCCTTCAGCGGCATGCAGTGCCGGGACATGGGCGACAGAACTCCACCCCGGCGCCGCAGAGGCACCCACGAGACCGACCCGCACGACGTCTGCCATATCGCTCACTCCTCATTGAAGGTGGCGGATGCTGGCAGAGTGGGTCAGTCGTCGTGTGACCATGAGTTGGGAAGGCCGGATCCTCTGATGACATTCCCGCACGTTGGCGGAAGGGGTGAGGACCTACTCCGAGGCAGTCGGTGACCAACTCTGCGAACTGTTCGGGTCGAGTGCGGTGAACGTGGTGTCCGACATCGATTGTGACGAGGCGTGCTCTCATCTCCGCCGCAGACGAACTCGTTGCCGGGATGACCTTCGCCCCTTAGCTCGTCGATTCGCTCAAACCTCATCCTCGGGTGACATTCCCGCGCACTGGCTGAGGGGACGGTCACGTCCTGAGGTTGAGCCGATACTCGTAGACCTCGACCGCATGGCCATACCACTGTCTCCCCAAGGGGCCGGCATGCGGAGTGAGCCCGCGTCGTTCCAAGCGGTCGCGTACGAACGTGTTGCCGGCGTGGACGAACCAAACGAGTGTGCTCGCACCGACCCTGCGAGCGTGGGCAAGCGTCTGCAACACCAGCCGACGGCCTGCACCCTGACCGATCTCCGTCGATCGAACGTACATCGCGTACAGCTCGATGAGACCTGGCTCATCTGAGTGGTTCGGAGGACCGTAGGTGGACAGGCCGACAACCGACCCGTCCCGTAGCGCAACGGTGGCCCCAAACGGGAGCGGCGACGCCATCAACTCGTGGAGATCTCGGACGTCTCGATCGAAATCCCTCGCCTGAAGAGTCGACATCGGAAGCAGGTCGGCGTATGTCTCCCGCCATGCGGCTTCCAATAGCGCAGCCATGCCCTCGGCGTCGGACCTCCGAGCACCTCTCGTTTCGAGATCGCTCATCGGGGCACTGTAGAAAGTCAGACCCCGTGAGACCTCAGGTGACATTCCCGCACACTGGCCGAGGGGGGCGATGTCACTCCCGGAGTGTGGTGCGACAATGCGGCAGTGGGAAAGGACTGGGTCGAGTGGCACCGGCAGTACGACGACGCCTCGTCAGATCTGAGTGGGCGCCTGTCGGCAGTCCAACAGGAGCTGGTCAAGTCGCTCGTCGCCAGGCGCGAGCGTGAGCAGACAGTGATCAGTCTCTGCGCCGGTCAGGGTGATGATGTCCTGGGTGTGCTGGCCTGTACCCGCCCTCGCCTTCGGCTGCGGGCTCGGCTGATCGAGTTGGACCCAGTCCTGGCGGGGATAGCCCAGAAGCGGAGCCATGATTGGGGACTTGCGGGAGTCGAGGTCCTGCAAGCGGACGCCGGTCTGACTTCGAGCTATGAAGACTTCCCTCCGGCGGACTTCGTCCTGGTCTGCGGCGTCTTCGGGAACATTGCCGACCGTGACGTGCTCCGCACGATCGACACGCTCCCCCAGCTGGTGGCAGCGGAGGCGGACGTGATCTGGACACGCAGTCGACGCAAGCCCGATCTGACGCCGAGCATTCGGAGGCATTTCGTCGAGACTGGCTTCATAGAGCGAGCGTTCATTGCGCCCGATCAGTACGGGTGGAGTGTCGGTGTCAACCGGTTTGTGGGCGAGCCTCGGATTCTCGAGCGAGGTGCGCGGATCTTCACCTTCGTAGCGTGACAGGTGCCGACTCGGGTCAGGGCCTCGAGTCACCGCCCCTGCTCGAGTGTCACCGGCGCCGATCTAACGGTCCCACCCGGACGGCACACGAGAACTCGACGATCTCCTCGTTCGGGTTTCCGAGCAGGACTTTGGTTCTCTCCATACGCCCCCCAGGGTTGGACGAGCAAGAACCTACCGGCCAATCGTCGCGCCGGCCCTCAGGTGACATTCCCGCACACTGGCCGAGGGAGCGGCGATGTCACTAGTTCGCCAGGTCACGGTCCGGCGAACCGGGGATACGCTGATCGTGTGCGCACGGGTTCGATTTCGCTGGATGCACTCCTGGGGTACGGAGTGCGACGAGCCCTGCGTCATGCGGTCTCGATGCCCCGGTGTCTGAGGGTGCGGTGACGCCCGAAGAGGCCCTGGCGTTGGTCCGTGCCGCCTCTGGACTCGACGCACAGACGGCGGAGGAGATTCCCGGCGGCTGGTATTCCCACACGTTCGCGATCGACGACACCTGGATCGTCCGCTTTCCACGGAGTGACCCGGCGGCCCAGGCGATGGAGCGCGAACACCGTCTGCTGCCGGCGCTCGCGACGGCCATGGACTTCCCGGTTCCGCTCCCCAGCTGGTCGGGTCGGCACGCTGGTCGGTTCTTCTTCGGCTACCGGCGAATCGCGGGCCGACCCCTCCGACACCTCGACGACGTCGTCGTCGCCCGGCTCGCCGCCATGCTCACTGGGCTCCATCGCTTCGACCCGGCGGAGGCAGCTGGCTTGCTGGGCGTTTCGGATCCCGTGGGGACCTGGTCCGGCCGATATGAAGGGCTGCGGTCGACTACGAGCGAACGGGTTGCCCCCCTGCTCGATGGGGAGACCCGGCGTCTGCTCGATCGACAGTACGGGGCGTTCCTCGAGGCCCTGGATGGTTTCGAGCCCGTCCTCGTCCACGGCGATCTCGGCACCGACCACCTACTGGTGGACGGAACCCGCATCGGGATGATCGACTTCGGCAGCGCCGCCATGGGCGACGGCGCCATCGACTTCGTCGGGCTGTGGATCACATTCGGGAAGGCAGCGGCGCTCGCCGTGTTCGGAGCCTACGGGGGGCCGGTGGGCCAGGGCTTCTTGGATCGCATGAAGGCCTACGTGTGGCTCGGGGCGGTCCAGGCGGTGCTGTATGGCCTCGACACGGGTCAGGACGAGATCGTGGCCAGCGGCATCAGCAAACTGGGCACCCGGCTCGCCGGATGAAGCTCCGCGTTCGACGAGCGGTCTCGTGACCCTCGGGTGACATTCCCGCACAGTGACGGAGGGTTGGGCGACCCGACAAGATCGTCTTCGCTGCAAGGTAGCTTTCGTTCGTGGCACAGATGACCGCGGCAGAGGTCGAGGAGTATCTCGAAGAGCCCCACGTTGCGGTGCTGTCGGTATCACGCCGAGAACGCGGTCCAATCGCGGTTCCGATGTGGTACGAGTATCGAGAAGGCCAGGTGTGGATGATCACCTTCACCGGGTCGGTCCACGGCCGGGCCATGCAGCAGACTGGGCGGGCAACCATCACGATCCACTCAGAGGCCTACGGTGACACGCAAACTGTCGAGCGCTATGTGATCGCAGAGGGGCCGATAGCATTCACGGATGACGACATCGAGCCGCTCGTGCGGCGGATCCGGCGCCGCTACTACACCGGTCCTCACGCCGACGAGTGGGTGAATCGTCCGCTGGATCCCTTTACTCTCAGGCAGAGCGTCACCGCTCTCCAGCCGGAGGCTCTCTCCGGCCACGAATGGGTCGAGCAACTCTGATCACTTGACCCTCAAGTCACCCGCCAGGCAGTGAGGTCCGCGCGATTCCAGACGCCTCCACGCGGTCAGATCGGCGACTGACCTCAGGTGACATTCCCGCACAGTGACGGAGGGTGGAGCGACCTCCCGTGATTCTCGCCAGCCGGCTGGTTGCGACGAATAGCCTTGTGGTGTGCTGATCACCGAGCGCCTGACCCTCAGAATGCTGCGGGATGAGGACGCCGCTCGCCTCCAGGTGATCGCGGGGGATCGAGCGGTGGCGGAGATGTACTCCGAGATTCCTCACCCGTTCACCATCGAGACGGCCGGTGGCATGATCGAGGCCTCGAACGCCGCGATCCAGGAAGGTACGCGTCTGGTCCTCGGGATGAGGCTCAGGGAGACCGACGAGTTGATCGGTGTCATCGGGCTGGAGACGAATCTGCTCCACAGACGAGCCGAGTTGGGGTACTTCATCGATGTCGCGCATTGGGGGCGTGGCTACGCCACCGAGGCGGCACGGGCCATGGTTAGACACGCCTTCGATGTCTTGGGGCTTCACCGTGTCGAGGCCCGCCACATGGTCGACAATCCGGCGTCGGCTCGTGTTCTCGAGAAGATCGGAATGCGCCAGGAGGGTGTATTGAGGGAGTCGATCGAACGACTCGGCCGATTTCATGATGCCGTGGTTTGGGGCCTGCTGTCTGCCGACGAATAGGCCCCTGCCGACCTCCATGGCGTGACCGGGGATCGACATGACGGGGGACCGGTTCCCACCTCGAGCGGCATCATCCGCTACCACTCGTTCTCCTCGAGCGTCTGGTCTGGCGACTGGATCTCACTGACCCGTGGGGTGGCATTCCCGCACGCTGGGAGGGGACGGCGCTGTCGCTCGGTTTCTTGTCGTACCCGGGTCGTAGGTTGTTCTTCATGACAGCGAGTGCGGATCGGCCTGGGGTCGGTCTCGAAGACCGAGAGTTTCCGTTGTGGTCGGGTGATCTGGCTGATGGGGCGGTGGAGGCTCATGGGCGGGTGGTCCAGGCGGAGGCGGAGCGTCTCGCCTGGGTGGCCGAGGTGATCGCCAGGGAGGCGTATTCGGATGTGGGTTATCTGTCGGTGTTGGCGTTCGTTGTGGATCGTTTCGGGATCGGGGTGGGTGCCGCCAGGGGGCTGATCTCTTTGGCCAAGGCACTCACGGCGATGCCGGTGGTCAAGGCCGCTTTGGATGACGGGGTTCTCGATGTGCCTCGGGTGCGGTTGTTGGCGGGGGCTCGGGAGGCCAACCCGGTGCTGTTCGCCGAGGCCGAGGAGACCCTGGTCGAAGCGTTTTCGGGTTTGAGTATGAAGGATTTCGTCACGGCGGTGGATCTGTGGCGTCAGAACGCCGATCTCCAAGCCGCCGAAGCCGACGCTCAGCATCTTCGGGACCGCAGGTATCTCCATGTGTCACCCACTTTGGACAGGCTGGTCCGTATCGACGGGCAGTTGGATCCTGAAGCCGGTCAGACGCTGATAGATGCGTTGCGGTCGATCACCGATCCCCAGCAGCTCGACCCGTCCGATACCCGGACTCCGGGGCAGCGCCGCGCCGATGCCCTCACCCGGCTCTGCTCGGATCATCTCGCTCACGGCGACACGCCGGTCTCGGGTGGGTTCCGTCCCCAGGTGCCGGTCACCGCGTCTTATGAGACTCTTTTGGGCCTCGCCGACGGGACGGGATGTGTCACCGAGGACTGCGGGCTGCTCAGCCCCGAGACGGTCCGGCGGATCCTCTGTGACGCCACGGTGATCCCCGTCGTCTTGGGCGGCGACTC